>NZ_JBPBWC010000015.1:0-115511 GCF_050954125.1 Halomicrococcus pelagicus
CAACGGCGTCTCGTCATCACGAGCGAGCTTCGCTCTCTCGAACGACCCCGAGGCACTCACCCTACTCAGCCTGTAGAACTGGGGCCTGAGAGCCAAAAGGGTTGACTCGTCGACAGCGACGCCCCGGTGCCTGAGACGGGTACCCTCTCCCGGAAATCCTCGACGGAACGACCGTGCGAAATCGTTCTCGCGGGTCGGGTCCGTTCTTCGGCGTCTCGGGGAGGCGGCTCCGGCGAAGAACGTAAAACACGCCACGCTCCGGTCCATATCGCCCGCCGATGGACCACGTTCGGCTGAACGAGCGCGAGTTTCACCACATGCTGGTGGTCGCCGCCGTCCTGGGGGTCGGCGTCGGCCTCGTCGCCACGGCGTTCCGTCTCGTCTGGCTCTTCGTCAAACATCAGCTCTGGACGACGCTGACCGCGACGTACTGGCGCGTCCCGGTCAGCATCGGTGCGGGCGTCGTCGTCGGAGCCGTCCTCTACGCGACGTTCTACCCGGGAGCCCTCTCGGCGCTCGTCCAGCAGTTCCACGCCGAGGGGCGGGTCGAACTCGAGGAGAACGTTCCGATTCTCCCCGTCGGTCTCATCGGGTTGGTCGCCGGACAGAACGCGGGACCGGAGGGAGTGATGTCGGTCGTCGGCGGCTCGTTCGGCACGTACGTCTCGGAGCTGTTCGGGTTCGAGAACTCGACGAAACTCCTGACGCTCGCGGGGATGGGGGCGGGGTTCGGGACGATTCTGGGTGCGCCCATCGGCGGGGCGCTCCTCTGGCTGGAACTTCCCCACGACCACGGGCTCGAGTACTACGAGGCGCTCATCCCGACGTTCGTCGCGTCGTTCGCGGGGTATCTCACGGAAGCCTCGCTCGGAGGGATGGCGCTGTTCCCCACGTGGGAGACGACCGCGCTCGCCTCGCCGACGCTCGGGACGCTCGGCTGGGCCGTCGGCATCGGCGTCGTCTGCATCCCGTTCGGGCTGGTGTACTCGAAGACGTTCTCGCTCGTCGGACGAGCGTTCCGCCGGTTGTCCCTCGCGGTGTACGTCCGAACGACGCTCGCCGGCGCGGTCATCGGCGTGCTCGGCTGGCTCGTGCCGCTGTCGTACTTCTACGGCGGAGCGAAGATGAGCGTCCTGCTGGAGGGCGGCTTCTCGCTGGAGACGCTGCTGCTGACGCTCAGTGCGGTCATGGTCGCCGCCGCGTTCACCATCCACGGAAACTGGATCGGCGGCCTCATCGTCCCCCACATGTTCATGGGAGCGCTCGTCGGCCAGGCGACGGCGCTGGTCGTCCCCGGTCTCCCGCCGATGCTGGCGATGCTCGCGGGCATGGCGTCGTTCAACTCCGTGGTGACCGGCACGCCGCTGTCGTCCGCGCTCATCGCCATCGCGCTCAGCGACGGAGCCAGCATCACGCCCCTGTTCCTCGCCTCGCTCGTGGCGTTCGCCGCGAGTCCGTCGGTGCGGTTCGTTGAGGAGGCCGCCTCGCGGTCGGAATCGCCGAACTTCCACGTCTCCGGCGACGATTGACCTCGTAGCGAGGCCGACCCACCGTCGCCGGTAGCTCCTCGCGGGACGCGTCCGGGGACCGCACGCCGGTTCGAACGAGACGGCTGTGACCTCCGGCCGATTCTACGGTAGCCAATCCAGCAGCCACATGGCCAGTCCGAGAGCGACGAGACCCATTCCGATCGCCGAGGTGGCCGGTTCGGGGAAGAGAAAGAGGACGACGCCCACGACGAGGAGTACAGAGACGACCCCTTCGCCCAACCGACCGCCCTCGTCCGTCGCTTCGGAGGGCCTGAACTCGTCGCTCTCGCCGTACGCGTCGTTCTCGTCCTCCACGTCCGACCACGGCCAGGCCGACCACCCGAACCCGTACGGGGAGCCTCCGTAGGGGAAGATCGAGTCGTCGAACGCCTCCTCTGCGGGGGGTTCGTCGGTGCGCTGATCGTCGTCCTGCATGGTCTGACTAGCTAGCCAGCACGGGATTAGTGGTTGGGGCCGAAGGGCCGGACCGACCGCGCCGAACGTGCCCGGCCTCCTGGGGGAAACCCTTTTGAGCGTGCTGGCCGGAGCTACGACCGGCATGTCAGAAGCCGCTTCTGCCGGTGGTCGATTTTGGCCGACCAGCGCGCACTGAGACGAATTCTGCGGTAACGAACGTACAGTTCCGAGTGGAAACCGGGGAGGTGACCAGCCGTGGCTGAAATCGACCCCTGGGGCGACGTCGACGTCGGCGACTACGACGAGACGATGGCGCAGTTCGGCATCGAACCCATCGAGTCGGTGGCCGAGCGACTGCCCGACGACCGCCTCGTCCGGCGCGGCGTCGTCTTCGGGCAGCGCGACCTGGACCGGGCGCTCGACGCCCGCGACGCGGGCAAACCGTTCGCGGTGATGACCGGGCTGATGCCCTCCGGCAGGTTCCACTTCGGCCACCTCGCGGTGGTCGAGCAGGTGCTCACGTTCCAGAAGATGGGCGCGGCGGTCACGCTCTGTGCGGCGGACGTCGAGTCGTACGTCACCCGCGACGTGTCGCTTTCGGACGCCCGCGAGCGCGTCGTCGAGGAGTACCTGTTGAACTACGTCGCGCTGGGGCTGGACCTCGACTCGACGGACTTCTACTTCCAGTCCGGTGCGGGCAACGACCACCACGTCCGGAGCAAGCTGTTCGCCCGCCACGTCACCGAAAACGAGTTCGCGGCGACCTACGGCGGCGCCGACCCCGCGAAGATGACGGCGGCATTCACGCAGTACGCCGACGTGCTCCGGCCCCAGTCGCCCGAGCGCGGCGGACCGAAGCCGACCGTCGTCCCGGTCGGCATCGACCAGGACCCACACGTCCGGATGACGCGGGACGTGGCGGCCCGGTTCCGCGACGCCGACTACGTCAAGCCGGCGAGCACCTACCACCGCTTCCTCCGGGGTCTGCAGGGCGGCAAGATGAGCTCCTCGGACCCCGACAGCTACGTCGCGCTCACCGACGACGTCGAGGACGCGAAGCGGAAGATAGACCGGGCGAAGACCGGCGGCCGGGTCAGCGTCGAGGAACACCGCCGGAAGGGCGCGGACATCGAGGAGGACGTGGTGTTCGAGCTGCTCGCCGCTCACCTGATAGCGGACGACGACGAACTCGAACGCATCCGTGAGGAGTACGAGTCCGGCGAGATGCTCTCCGGCGAACTGAAATCGATAGCGAAGGAACGCCTCGCGGCGTTCCTGCGCGAGCACCGGCGCAAGCGCGAGGCGGCGCGACCGGAGGTTGAGCAGTACGTCGCGGAGCACACGGTCGCGGAGCCGTAGTCACGGTTCGCCGGGAGAGCGGGATTTATACGCCCTCGCGGCCGGAATCAGTGTATGTACCTCGCCGACCAGACGTGGCCGGACCTCGGAGACTACGTCGCCGAGGAGTCGGTCGCCGTCGTTCCGCTCGGGTCGACCGAACAGCACGGACCGCATCTACCGCTCGCCACCGACCACCTCATCGCCGAGGGGCTGGCCCGGGAGGCCGCCGCCCGTGCGGGCTTCCTCTGTACGCCCACCGTGAACGTCGGCGTCAGCCCGCACCACAAGCAGTTCCACGGGACGATGTGGGTCGACCCGCCGGAGTTCCGCGACTACGTCGAGAGCTTCTCGCGCAACCTCACCTACCACGGCGTCGACCGCATCGTCTACGTCAACGCCCACGGCGGCAATATGCAGCATCTCCGCGAGGTGGGGCGTCGCCTGCGCGAGGACCGGGCGGCGTTCGCAGTCGAGTGGATGTGGGACGAATCCATTCCGGACCTCGTGGACGACCTCTTCGAGCGCAACGGCCCGCACGGCGGCCCGAAGGAGACCGCGATGATCATGCACCTCGCGCCGGAACTCGTGCGCGAGGACCGTCTCGAAGAGGCTCGCGACGGCGGCGTACCGGTGTTCGAGGACGCCGACCCGTACCGCTACGGCGCGCGCAACTTCTACGACGCCATCGACAACACCGAGAACGGCGTCCTCGGCGACCAGACCGACGCGACCCCCGAGAAGGGCGAGCAGCTCTTCGAGGCCGCCACCGAACAGCTCGTCCGGTTGCTGGAGTTCGTCGACGAGAGCCGGTTCGAGGACCTGATGGCGAAGCCGCACGTCGACCCACAGCCCGGCAGTCGACGCTGACTTCGGGCCAATCGGGGCCCAATTATAAACTTGCTCCCGTGCACTCTTCGATAGACGAAGGATGTTCGACCAGATTCTCATCGCAGTCGACGGGAGCAAGTACGCGCGCCGCGCGGCGACGTTCGGCTTCGCCCTGGCGGACGCGTACGATGCGACCGTCGACCTGCTCTACGCATACAGGGAGCGGTCGCTGCTCGGTCGCGACGGGACGGACGACACCGCGGCCGAGCGCGGACAGGCCATCGTCGACGAGACGGCCGAACTGGCCGCCGACCGTGACGTCGCGGTCGAGACGCACGTCGTCGAGGGGCGGCCGGCGAAAGCCATCACCGGATTCGCGGCCGACCAGAACGTCGACCTCGTCGTCGTCGGCCGGAAGGGCCGTGTCGGGGTCGGACGCCGGCTCCTCGGCAGCGTCACCGAGCAGGTGCTGCGCCGGACGGACGCGCCGGTGCTCGTCGTCCCCGACGGCGACTCGCCGGGAGACCGGGGGTACGAACGCGTGCTCGCCACGACCGACGGGAGCGAGGCCGCGGAGTGGGCGGCTCCGTACGCCGGCAGCGTCGCCGAGCGCTGCGACGCCGCGCTTCACCTCCTCACCGTCGTGGACCTCCAGGCCGTGGCAGGCCCGTTCGACGCCGGCGGCGTCTCAAAGCAGTACGTCGAGCGACTCAAAGAACAGGGGAGGGAAGCACTCGACCGGTTCGAAGCGGAGGTTGGAGGCGGCAACCACGAGTCGGCCGTCATTCGCGGTACGTCCCACCGGGCCATCCGCGAGTACGTCGAGGAGAACGACGTGGACCTCGTCGTGATGGCGTCGCGGGGGCAGTCAGGGTTCTCCGGCCAGCGACTCGGGAGCATCACGGGGCGCGTCCTGCGGGTCGTCGACGTGCCGGTGCTGGTCGTCACCTCGCCGCCGTAATCGGCAGTGGGCGCGGTGGTTCGGCGGTTCGGCTGTTCGGACGCCTACCGCCTGTAGCTTACCGCGATGCCCTCGCCGAGCGGCACGACGCTCGTCTCGAACTCGGGGTCGTCGCGCACCGTCGTCAGGTACTCCGCGATGCCGCGGGACTCCTCGTCCAGGTCGGGGGCGTCGCCCTCCAGCGCGTCGAGGATGCCGTCGAAGTCCTGAGCGCCGCTGACCATCGCGTTGTCGGCGACGACGACGCCACCGGGTGCGACCTTCCCCCGGACCGCAGCCAGCGCCTCCGGATAGCGTCGCTTCTGGTGGTCGATCAACACCACGTCGAACGGGCCGTCGTACCCCTGCACGGTGTCGAGAGCGTCGCCCTCCTCGAACGCTGCCCGGTCGGCGAACCCGCCGCGGTCGAGGTACTCGCGCGCCTCGTCCAGTTCGTCGGGGTCGTGCTCGGTGAGGACGACCTGGCCGTCCTCGGGGAGCGCCCCCGCGAACCAGTAGGCGGAGTAGCCGAACCCGGAGCCGAACTCGAAGACGCGGCGGGCGTCGACCATCCGGGCGAGCAGTCTGAGGAACTGGCCCACCTCGCGACCGACGGTGGGGAACTCCTCGCCGCGCTCTTCCATCTCGCGCAGGACGTCGTCCGGTTCGGCGATGGCCGCGCGGGTGAACCGCCTCGTCGATTCGGGGAGTATCTCTGTCACGACCGGCGTGACGGCCGGCGCGCAGTTAACTCTCCCGTCGCGCCGCGGCGGACCGAAGCGCTCATTTCGGGGTGCGCCCACTCCTCACGTATGGTACGCGTCAAACGAACCCTGACCGTCCTCGTCGCCTTGCTCGCCGCGTCGTTCGCCGTCCACTACGCCCTCTTCGGCTCGCTCCCGCTCGGGAAACCGGCGCTGCTGTCGGACGGGGAGACTGCCGACGAACTCGACGTGGCCGAGAGCGTCTGAGCCGTCCGTCGACCGCCGAAGGAGTAAGAGATTTTATTATACTTAGAATGGTAGTGCAAGTTACGCGATGCGCCGACGCCACGTCCTCGCCGCCCTCCCCGCGCTCGGCACCGCAGGCTGTCTTTGGACCGGACTTCCCTTCGGCGGCGATTCGAACGACGGTACCGAACTCCGCAGCCTGTCAGTCAGTAATATCCACGACGAAGCCCACGTCGTCCACCTGCTGGTCGAGTACGACGGCGAGGTCGTCCACTGGCGGTCCTACGACGTCGAGGCGATGCACGAAGTGACGGAGGACGGGACCACGTACGACAAGCCGGGGTGGGCCAGCGTTCCCTGCGCGTGGCCGGCGGAACCCGGGCGAATCGTCCTGCGTGCCCGCGTCGACGACCGAGAGGCGTGGGAGACGTTCGACCTGACGGAGGGGGACCCAGATTGCCTGGTCGTCGACGCGCAAGTCGACCGGGATGGTCTCCTCGTATTCCTGCAAAGCGGCGAATGCACGTCGCCGCCCGGCGGGGCGTACGCCTGCGCGCCGAACGCCACGACGCGGTGAGCGTTCGGAACGACGGTCGGAACCGATATTTCGGTGGAGCGAAACCACCGGCGTACCGTGGCACTCGACTATCCCTACTTCCTGGTCAACTTCAAGACGTACCCCGGGACGGCCGGCGAGGACGGACTGGCGTTCGCCCGCACGATGGAGCACGTCGCGGAGGAGACGGGCGCGCGGTTCGTCGTCGCGCCCCAGACGCCCGACCTCAGACTGGTCGTGGAGCGGACGTCGCTTCCGGTCGTCGCGCAGACGATAGACGCCGACGACCCCGGCCGTCGAACCGGCGGCGTCCTGCCCGAGACGGTCGCCGCGGCGGGCGCGGACGGCGCGTTCGTCAACCACCCCGAGAGTCCGGACGCGCTGGCCGACGTCGAGGCGAAGGTCGAGCGCTGCCGGGACCTGGGCCTGGAGAGCGTCGTCTGCGTGAACAGTATCGAGCAGGGTCGGGCCGCACTGTCGTTCGACCCGGACTGCCTCCTGTTCGAGAAACCAGAGGACGTGGCGACGGGTCGAGCCATCAGCCGGACCCACCCCGAGCGCGTCGAGTCGTTCGTCGCCGCCGTCGAAGCGGAGCGTCCGGAGACGAGGGTGTTCCTCGGCGGAGGTATCGGCGAGGCCGCTGACGTGGCGGCGGCGTTCGACCTCGGGGCCGACGCGGCCGGCGCGGCGTCGGCGGCCGTCCAGGCCGCCGACCGTGAGGCGTGGCTGCGCTCCATCGCCGGGGCCGTTCCGGCCGGCGGCGAGTAGTCAGCTACCTTTTTGCAGGTTCCGTGCGAGCGTAGTAGCATGGAGTACACGACGCTCGGCGACACGGGCATGGAGGTCAGCCGCATCTGTCTCGGCTGTATGAGCTTCGGCACGAGCGACTGGCGCGACTGGGTGCTCGACGAGGAGGAGGGCCACGAGATAATCGAGCGCGCCATCGACCTCGGCATCAACTTCTTCGACACGGCGAACATGTACTCGAAGGGCGAGAGCGAGCGCGTGCTCGGCGACGCCCTGGACGGCCGGCGCGACGAGATGGTCGTCGCCACGAAGGGGTACTTCCAGATGGACGAGGACGACCCCAACTCGGGCGGACTCTCGCGGAAGGCCATCGAGCAGGAGCTGGAGAACTCGCTCGACCGGCTGGGGATGGACACGGTCGACCTCTACCAGATCCACCGCTGGGACGAGTCGACGCCCATCGGCGTGACGATGAAAGCGCTCGACGACGCCGTCCGGCGCGGCAAGGTACGCTACGTCGGCGCGAGTTCGATGTGGGCCCACCAGTTCGCCGACGCGCTCCACACCGCCGACGACCTCGGCACCGAGCGGTTCGCCACGATGCAGAACCACTACAACCTCGTTTACCGCGAGGAGGAGCGCGAGATGCTGCCGCTCTGCGACCGCGAGGGCGTCGGCGTCATCCCGTGGAGTCCGCTCGCCCGTGGGTACCTCACGCGGCCGCAGGAGGAGTTCGAGGCGACGACGCGGGGCGAGACCGACTCGTACGCCCACGAACACCCCTACGCCGGGGGCGGCGGCCGGGAGATAAACGAGCGCGTCCAGGAACTCGCCGCCGAGAAGGGGGTCACGATGGCCCAGATAGCGCTGTCGTGGCTGCTCCACCAGGAGTGGGTCGACGCTCCCATCGTCGGTACGACGAGCGTCGAGCACCTGGAAGACGCCGTCGAGGCGCTGGACGTCGACCTGACGGCGAGCGACCAGGCGTACCTCGAAGAGCCGTACGAGCCGGTGCCCGTCTCGGGCCACGACTGAAGCGTCGCGTCGACGACCCTACTCCTCGATGCCGGCTTGCAGTTCCTCGTACTCGTCGCGGAACAGCGTCTCGCAGGACGTACAGCAGAGGTGGTACTCCTCGTCGTCGAACGTCACCGTGACGCCTTCGCCCTCGACCGCCTTGCCGCACTGGACGCACTCGGCGACGAGGTCGCCCTCGCCGAGCGTCGGACTCCACGCCGACTCGACCACCTTTCGGATGTCGAGTTCCCGAACGACGTCGCCGTCCAGCGTCTCGGAGACGAGCGTCCGCAGTTCGGCCGCGTCCATGTACGTCCGTGCGAGCACGCGGGCGTCGACGGTCTGGACCACGTGCGCCACGGCCTCGACGCCCGCGAGGGCGTCCGCCACCTCGCCCGTGCGGCCCGGACGCGTTCGAATCTCGACGAGGACCGCGTCGCCGTCGACCAGCGTCGAGCGGTCGACATCAAGCGTGAACCCCTGGATGACGCCCAGGTCCTCGAGGCGGTCGACGCGCTCGGAGATGGTCGGCGGGGAGAGTCCGACCTGCTCGCCGATGTCTCGGTACGACCGCCGGGCGTTCTCCATCAGCAACCGGAGAATCTCCCTGTCCGTTGCGTCGAGTTCGGCCATCAGGGTTCGGTTCGAGGCGCGCAGGAAAACGCGTTGTGGCAGCGCCGACGAGCGGACCGGACGGCGTCGCCGGTTCTCAGGCTCCGGGAACGGAGCGACAACTATTCCCTACCTCCGTCCTCAGTTTCGACCATGACGACCGGCGTCGTGCTACTCAACTTCGGGGAACCGGCGGAACCGACGCGAGAGAACGTCATCGACTACCTGGAGCGCATCTTCATGAACAACAGGGACCTCGAGGGCGACACGACCAAGGCGGAGGCCCGCGAGCGCTCCCGGGAACTGGCGGAGCGGCGCGCTCCCGGCCTCATCGAGGAGTACGAGGAGATCGGCGGGTCGCCGCTGAACCCCCAGGCGAGGGCGCAGGCCGAGGCCCTGAAGGCGGAACTGGACGCCCGCAGATTCGACGCCGAGACGTACGTCGGGATGCAGTTCACCGCACCGTTCGTCGAGGACGCCGTCGAGGCGGCTCGCGAGGACGACGTCGACGAACTCGTCGGCCTCCCCGTCTACCCGCTCTGTGGCGCGTCGACCACCGTCGCGGCGCTGGAGGAACTCGCGACGGCCGTCGCTGAGCGCGACTGGGACGTCGACGTCCAGGAGGTCACGGGCTGGCACAAACACCCGACGTACAACCGCATCCGGGCCGACAACGTCAGGAGCTACACCGCCGCCGAGGGCGTCGACGTGACCGACGAGGGCACCGAACTGTTCTTCTCCGCGCACGGTACGCCCGCCCACTACCTCGACGAGGGGAGTCGCTACGACGCGTACGTCGAGGAGTTCTGCGACGTGATGGCCGCCGAACTCGGCGTCGACTCGTACACGCTGGGCTACCAGAACCACGGAAACCGGGACATCCCGTGGACGGAGCCGGACGTGGAGGCGGCCATCGAGGACGTGGCGGCCGAGCGCGTCGTCGTCGAGCCGATAAGCTTCATGCACGAGCAGAGCGAGACGCTGTCGGAACTGGACGACGAACTCCGCGAGGAGGCCGAAGCGGAGGGGCTGGACTTCTACCGCGTGCCGGTACCGCACGACGACGACCGGTTCGCCGGCGTGCTCGCCGACCTCGTCGAGCCGTTCGTCGCCGACTTCGCCCCCGAGTACTACCAGTTCAGGCAGTGCCAGTGCAAGGACACGCCGGGCACGATGTGTCTGAACGCCCCGTTCGGCGATGACTGAGAGTGAGTTCGACGCCGCGGTCGGCGTCGTCGGCGCGGGCATCACGGGACTCGCGCTCGCCCACCATCTCGACGACGCGGGCGTCGACCACGTCGTCCTGGAGGCGAGCGACGAACCGGGCGGCGTCATCCGGAGCGGGCGCGTCGACGGCTACCTGCTGGAGTGGGGTCCCCAGCGACTCCGCCGGACCGACCCCGTCGACGAACTCGTCGTCGACCTCGGACTCGACGACGAGGTGCTCGAAGCGGGCGAGACGGAGATGTTCGTCTACGCGGACGGCAGCCTCGGCCGCGCACCGTTCTCCCTCGACGCCTTCGCCGAGACCGACCTGCTCTCCGAGGAGGCGAAACTGACGGTCGTCGGCGAACCGGCGACCGACCCCGCGCGGCCGGACGAGACCGCGGCGGAACTATTCACACGGAAGTTCGGCGAGGAGGCCTACCGGAACCTGCTCGGCCCGCTCTTCGGCGGCATCTACGGCTCCGACCCGGCGGAGATGCCGGTCCGGCACGCCCTCTCCGGTCTGATGGCGGTGGAAGAGCGGTACGACTGCCTGTTGAAACCCGCGGTGAAGCGGGCGATGCAGGGGGGAGCGTCGGCGCCGGCCATCTCCTTCGAGGAGGGCGTCCAGCGACTCTCCGAGGCGCTGTACGACGCGCACCGGACGAACGTCCGCCTCGAAACGCCGGTCGAGGGAGTTCGACGCGAGGGAGCGGGGTACGCCCTCGATACGGCTGACGGGACGGTCGCGGTCGAACGGGTGGTCGTGACCACGCCCGCGGACGTGACCGCCGACCTCCTCGCGGACCTCGCGCCCGACGCCGCGACCGCGCTCGCGGAACTGAACTACAATCCGCTGGCGATGGTCCATCTCCTGGCCGACGGTGACCGGGAGGGGTTCGGGTACCAGGTGCGCCACGACGAGGGGTTGGACACCCTGGGCGTCTCGTGGAACGTCAGCATGTTCGACCGCGACGGTGGCCTCGCGAGCGAAGCGAACGACGGGGGCTCCCGAGCGGAGCGAAGCGGTGGCGTGTACACGGCGTTTCTCGGAGGAATGCGGAATCCGGAGCTGGTCGAAGCGGACGACGACACCCTCGGCACCGTCGCCAGCGAGGAGTTCGAGCAGGTGATGGACGTTCCGGCGGAGGTGCTGTCGGTCGAGCGCCTGGAGCGCGGGTTTCCGGCGTACGACCGGTCGTGGGACGCCCTTGACGACGTCGAAACGCCGGACGGTCTCTTCCTCGCGACGAACTACACCGCCCGGATGGGCGTGCCGAGTCGCATCCGGGAGGCGCGAGAGCTGGCCGAACGGCTGTCGTAGTGCCGGTCTGCTCTTGGTGGAGGTTACGGACGTTCGACCGCCGGAATCGCGGTTCGCTACAGGTCAGCGTTCCGGAATCGCCACGCACCGACGGCGAGCGGGACGGCGGCCCAGGCGAGGACGACCAGCAGCGCCACCCACGGCGAGAGATAGGCCGGCGCGGGACCGCCGCCGGCTAGCTGCACGGTTCCGCGCGACACGAGCGCCCGGACCAGCCCCTCGTAGGCACCGGTGGGGCTGAGCTGCTGGACGAAGTACGCCCACGCCGGCAGGGGGTAGGTCATCGACGCAGACCCCGTGACGACGTAGCCGACGAGGTTGACGAGCGCGCCCCAGAACAGTTCGACGAGTGCGAACGCGCCGACGGCGGCGGCCGCGGCGCGCCGCGGGGTAGCGGTCGCCGCCGAGACGCCGACGCCCAGCGCGACGAACGCGATGCCGAGCAGGAGGGTGAGGAGGACGAATCCGGCGAAGGGGACGAGCGCGAACCCCCCGTACTGGGTCGCGACGAGCGCGGCGGCCAGCGCGAAACTCGCCAGTAGCGGAAGGGCGACGACGACGCAGCGACCGAGCAACTTGCCCCGGACCACGTCGCACCGGGAGTGCGGCAGGCCGAGCAGTATCTTGATGCTTCCCGACGCGCGCTCGCCGACGACGGCGCGGTAGCCGACCGCGAGTCCGACGAGCGGCACGAGCGCGCGGGCGGCCGGCACGAAGTGGAGAACGACGTCGGCGGTGCTGCCGGTGTGATACGACTGGAGGGTGTAGAGGTACGCGTCGCCGACGACGAGGAGGGCGAAGACGGCCGAGACGAGGCGGAGCGTTCTCGTGCGGAGCGCATCGCCGAACTCCTTGCGGGCGATCAGGGACCCGGACACACACGCATTATATCACACTGACATGAAAAGTGTTCGCGTTCGCGCCTACCGCTCGACGGTCTTCGCCGTCTCGACGAACGCCTTCGCGTTCTCCACCGGCGTGTTGCGGTCGATGCCGTGTCCCAGGTTGAGGATGTGCCCCGCGTCGCCCGCCTTCTCGATGACCTCGCGCGTCTTCTCGCGGACGAACGCCTCGTCGCCAAGCAGGTAGGAGGGGTCGAGATTCCCCTGGACGGGCGTGTCGCCCAGTTCCTCGCGGGCGTCGGCCATGTCGACGGTCCAGTCGAGGCTCACCACGTCCGCGCCCGACTCCGCGAGCAAGTCGAGTCTTCCCCCGACGTTACGCGCGAAGACGACGGACGGCACGTCGATGGCGTCGAAGATGCGCCGGTGGAGCGGGAGCAGGAACTCGCGGTAGTCCGCGGGCGTCAGCACGCCCGACCACGTGTCGAACACCTGGACGACGTCGGCACCGCGGTCGACCTGGTACTCGACGTACTCCTCGACGACGCGGGTGAACGCCTCCAGCAGCGCCGCGAACGCCTCGGGATGGTTGGCCCGGAAGCGCCGGAGGGGTTTCCGGGAACTCGGCTCGTCGCCGACCACGTACGACGCCAGCGTGTACGGGCCGCCAGCGAAGCCGATGACGCTCGTCCGGTCGCCGACGCGCTCCTGGAGGCGGTCGAGTAGCGCGCCGACGAAGTCGAGCTGTTCGCGCACGTCGCCCGCTTCCGTCGGCACGTCCTCCGGGTCGAAGACGGGGTTCTCGACGACGGGGCCGACGCCGCTCTCGATGTGGTAGTCGAACCCCAGCGGTTCGAGCACGGTGAGGATGTCGGAGTACATCACTAGCCCGTCGGGTTCGAACAGTTCCCACGGGAGTAGCGTGATGCGTTCGGCCACTTCGGGCGTCTCGATGGCCTCCCTGAACGTGTACTCCTCCCGAATGTCGCGGTACTCGGGGATGTACCGCCCGGCCTGACGCATCAGCCAGACCGGCGGGCGCTCGGTGCGTTCGCCCCGGGCCGCACGAACTAGCAGGTCGCTCATGACTCGACAATTCGGCGGCGCGCGTCTAAGCGTTTCGAAGCCGGTGCTGGACGAGGGCGTCGCCCCGCTTCGACGGTGGCGACGGCCGGCAGTCAGCGCCGTCCGGGTTCCGGCGTCGTCGCGTCGTCTGAGGTCGCCTCGTCCGGCCGTCTGTCGGTCCGGAACTCGGCGACCGCGAGCGCGACGAGCGCGACGCCCACGGCGACGTCGTTCCAGCGGTTCGCGACGCTCGCCGATCCGACGACGAACGGCTGCGTGACCTGGACGAGGCCTATCAGCGCGACGAGCACCGGCGCCGCCGGCGACACCGGCTCCTCGCGGGCCACCCGGACGGTGGCGTACAGACCGACCGCCAGCAGCGTCGCCGCCGAGAGGAGGTCGCCCCGGAGGTTCGACGGCAGGCTCGACGCGAAGACGACGAACGGCGCCGTGAGCAACCACGTTCCGAGAAGCGGACCGCCCACGGCAGTCAGGTTCCCCCGCATCCCCGTACCGTCAACGACGCACGGAGAGTTAAACCGGTGGGGTCCCTGCCCGCGACTCGTACTCCGGGTACGACCGCCGACCGTTCGACCCGACTGGCTGGCAGACGAACGAAAGGCCGTCAGGCGGAATCGTCTCAGGAAGCGTCCCTCTTTTCGGGGCGAGTTAAAACATCGAAGGTGGATGGGTCCGAGAGCCGAAGTTTGCTAAGGACAACTCGCATTAATACGGAACCCGTAGTAATCGACAGGTGACTACTGTGAGCAAACGGACGCAACTCGACGTTCGCGGGATGAGTTGCGCGAACTGCTCGACGACGGTCGGCGACGCGCTCGAATCGCTCGACGGGGTCTCGTCGGCGGAGGTCAACTTCGCCACGGACGAGGCCAGCGTCGAGTACGACCCCGAGCGTGTCTCGCTGGCCGCTATCTACGCAACCATCGAGGAGGCGGGATACGAGCCGGTTCGCGCCACGACGACCGTCGGCATCGCCGACATGTCGTGTGCCAACTGCGCGGAGAGCAACGAGGAGGCCCTGGAGTCGGTGCCGGGCGTCGTCTCGGCGGAGGTCAACTTCGCCACGGACGAGGCCAGCGTCGAGTACAATCCGGGGGAGGTCGACCGCGAGGACCTCTTCGACGCCATCGAGGCGGCCGGATACGCGCCGGTCCGCGAGAACGCGGGTGGCGAGGACGGCCCGGAGGAAGCCGAGGCGGACGCCCGCGAGGCGGCCCGGGACGCCGAGATTCGCAAGCAGTTCCGACTGACGCTGTTCGGGGCCGCGCTCGCCGTGCCGCTGGTCTTCTTCATGTTCGAGCACCTGTTCTTCCCGGACGTTCTCGGGGAGCGACTGTTCGGCGTCGACCTCGGCGTGGTCCAGTTCCTGCTGGCGACCCCCGTGCAGGTGCTTCTCGGCAAGGAGTTCTACGAGAACAGCTACACGGCGCTCGTGAAGAACCGGACCGCGAACATGGACGTGCTCATCGCGCTCGGGTCCTCGACGGCCTACCTCTACAGCGTGGCGGTCATGCTCGGCGCGATTCCGGGCGGTCTCTACTTCGACAGCGCCGTGCTCATCCTCGTGTTCATCACGATGGGTAACTGGCTGGAGGCGCGCTCGAAGGGTCGCGCGGGCGAGGCGCTGCGCGAACTGCTGGAACTGGAGGCCGACACCGCGACTGTCGTGACCGACGGCGAGGAGGAGGAAGTTCCGCTCGACGAGGTCGACGTCGGCGACCGCCTGCGGGTTCGCCCGGGCGAGAAGGTGCCGACGGACGGCGTCGTCGTCGACGGCGAGAGCGCGGTCGACGAGTCGATGGTGACCGGCGAGTCCGTGCCCGTCGAGAAGCGCGAGGGCGACGAGGTCATCGGCGGCACGATGAACGAGAACGGCGTCTTGCTCGTCGAGGCGACGAAGGTCGGCGAGGAGACGGCGCTCCAGCAGATCGTCCAGACCGTGAAGGAGGCGCAGGCCCGCCAGCCGGAGATACAAAACCTTGCGGACCGCGTGAGCGCGTACTTCGTCCCAGCGGTCATCGCCAACGCCCTCTTCTGGGGCGCGGCGTGGCTCCTCGTTCCGGAGACGCTCGCGGGCTTCGTGAACGCCCTACCGCTCTGGGGGCTCGTGGCCGGCGGTCCGGCGGCGGCGGGCGGCGCGGTGTCGGGCTTCGAGTTCGCCGTCGTCGTGTTCGCCAGCGCCGTCCTCATCGCCTGCCCCTGCGCGCTCGGGCTGGCGACCCCGACGGCGACGATGGTCGGGACGGCCATCGGCGCGCGCAACGGCGTGCTCTTCCGCGGCGGCGACGTCCTGGAGCGAGTCCGGGACGTGGACGCCGTCGTCTTCGACAAGACCGGGACACTGACCGAGGGCGAGATGCGCCTGACCGACGTCGTGGCGCTCGCCCCGGACGGCGACGTCGCGGCCGACGGCGGCGTCAGCGCGGCGTCGTCCGCCGCCGGCTCCGAGGTGACCGAGGAGTTCGTCCTCGCGGCGGCGGCCAGCGCCGAGCACGGGAGCGAACACCCGCTCGCACAGGCCATCGTCGAGGGAGCGCGCGAGCGCGGCATCGAGGTCGAGGAACCGGAGTCCTTCGAGAACGTTCCCGGTCACGGCGTCCTCGCGACGACGAGTCACGGCGAGGTCGTGGTCGGCAACCGGAAGCTGCTGCGCGAGCAGGGTATCGACCCCGCCCCCGGCGAGGAAGCGATGGAGCGCCTGGAGCGAGAGGGCAAGACCGCGATGCTCGTGGGCGTCCGCGAGGCGCAGAGCGCCTCGGAACGGTCGAGCGGTGACGAACCGCGAGCCGGCCGGCTCGTGGGCGTGGTCGCCGACGCGGACGAGGTGAAAGCGAGCGCCAAGGACGCGGTCGCTACCCTCCGCGAGCGCGGCCTCGACGTGCTGATGCTGACGGGCGACAACGAGCGGACCGCGAACGCGGTCGCCGACGAGGTCGGCATCGACCGCGAGAACGTCCGCGCCGAGGTCCTGCCGGACGAGAAGGCCGACGCCGTCGACGACGTTGAGGCGGACGGCCGGAACGCGATGATGGTCGGCGACGGGGTCAACGACGCGCCCGCGCTGGCCTCCGCGTACGTCGGCACGGCCATCGGGAGCGGGACGGACGTCGCCATCGAGGCGGCGGACGTGACGCTGATGCGCGACGACCCGCGCGACGTGGTGCGGGCCATCCGCATCTCGGAGGGGACGCTGTCGAAGATAAAGCAGAACCTCTTCTGGGCGCTGGGGTACAACACGGCCATGATTCCGCTGGCGTCACTCGGCCTGCTCCAGCCGGCGCTGGCGGCCGCGGCGATGGCGTTCTCCAGCGTGAGTGTCCTGACGAACAGCCTGCTGTTCCGCACCTACACGCCGGACCACGACTACGAACTGCTCGGGGCACTGCGGTAAGCTCCCCCCGTCGGGGACGACGGAGCCCGTGGAGGAGACAGCGGAAACGAAGGACCCCTAGTCGATGCGGTTGTCGGCCAGTAGTCGAACGAATTATGTACCGGCCTTCGAAAGTTTCTGACGAATGCTGCGGGATCTGGCGGACGACGGCCCCGAGTTGCAGGCCATACTCGATGCCCTCGACGACCCCGCATGCCGGACCATCATCCAGGAACTCGAGGAACCGATGACAGCAAGCGAACTCGCCGACGAGACGGACATTCCGCTCTCGACGCTCTACCGAAAGATAGACCTGCTGACCGACGCCTCACTACTCAACGAGTTGACCGAAATCCGCGAGGACGGCCACCACACGAGCCGGTATCGGGTCGCGGTCGAGTCGGTCAACATCACGTTAGACGACGACCGCGAGTTCGACGTGAACATCGAGCGACCGCCACAGTCCACCGACGAACGCCTCGAACAGCTCTGGTCGGAGGTGCGCAAAGAGACATGACACACATAACCACCATCGTCATCGCGCTGAAGACGCTGACGCTCGCACTCGGCGGGCTGATAACGTACTTCGCGTTCAAAGCCTATCGACGCACAGGCTCGCCCGCGCTCCGCTCGCTCGCCATCGGATTCGGCGTCGTCACGCTCGGCGCGTTCCTGGCGGGCGTCGCCGACCAGGCGCTGAACATGAACCGGGAAACCGTGCTCATCATCGAGAGTGGCCTGACCGCCATCGGCTTCGCCGCCATCGCGTACTCGCTGTACGCGGAGTAGCTTTATCTCGCCGGGCGTGTCAACCGCTTGCATGGACGCGCTCGCGGGAACGCTGTTCTCCGATCGCCTCCGCGCTCGACTCCTCGACAGCGCTCGGACTGCCGACGCGCTCCCCGACCTCGCCCGAACCCGCGAACTGGTCGCCGAACGGTACGAGAACGGCCGGACGAGGTCGGGGAGGGCGGCGCGGCGCGACCTCGTCGAGTCCGTCCTCGACGCGCTCGGCGGCCGGCCGGACGGCGTCTCGGTGGTCGAGGCGCTGCCGGACGAGCGCGCGACGGTGGACGCCCACGCCGACCTCGACGGGGGACGAGCGGCGGTCACCGACGGGCGACGCTGGCGGCTGCTCGTCGCCGACGAGCCGCCGGACCGCCGTCTCGACGTCGACCTCCCGGCGGCGCTCGACGACCGCGACGCGTTCCGGGCGTTCGCGCTGGCGTTCGGTCCGGACGCGGCGTTCGAGCGACTGCGCGACGCTCGCGAACGGCACCGCGAGAGGGCGCGGACCGCACTCGAGACCGGTCTCCGCGACGCCGTCCGGACGACCGCGAGCGCCCTGGTGACGACGGCGAGGTCGGACCTGGACGCGGCGTTCGACACCGGTTGCGTGCTCGCCGTCAGACTCGCCGCGGCCCGCTTCGCCGCGGCGCGGGGCCGCGACGTGGCCGACCTCGACGCCGTCGCCCGATGGAACGGCGACCTCCCGTTCGGTCGTTCGTCGGCGCTCGCCGACGAACGACGCCGTCTTCGGGCGCTCCCGGACGAGACCACGACGGCGGTCGTCGACGCGCTCGACGCGGCCGCCGTCGACTACGCCGCCCTCGACGCCCGCGACCTCGGCGACGCCTACGAGCGACTGCTCGACGCCGACCTCAGGATCGAGGACGGCGCGGTCCACCTCGACGTCGACGGCGACCGGCGACGGCGTCGCTCGGCGGGCGCGTACTACACGCCGGAGCACGTCGTCGAGTACGCGGTCGCGGAGGCCGTGGACGACCCGGACGCGACCGTACTCGACCCGGCGACGGGGAGCGGCCACTTCCTCGTCCGCGCGCTCGACCACCTCGCGGTCGAACGCGTCCGGACGACGGACGAGACGCTCGCCGACGCGCGCCGTCGCGCGGCCCGACAGGTGTTCGGCGTCGACGTCGACCCGCTGGCGGTCGAACTCGCCCGCGCCGCCGTCTGGCTCCGCGCCGGCGTCTGGCCGGACGACCGCCTCCGGGCGGCCGACGCGCTCGGCGACGGCCCCGAGTGGTTCGAGTCCGGGTTCGACGCCGTCGTCGGGAACCCGCCGTACGTCCGCAGCAGGCACATCAACGACGAGCGCAAGGCCGACCTCCGGGACCGGTTCGACACCGCTCACGGCGCGTTCGACCTCTACGTCCCGTTCGTCGAGCGCATGTGCGACCTCGGCGAGCGCGTCTGCGCCGTCGTGCCGAACAAGTGGACGACGGCGCGGTACGGTCAGCGCCTCCGCGACCGACTGCTGGACCGCCACCGCCTCGTCGAGGTGGTCGACGCCAGCGAGTTGCCGGTGTTCGCCGACGCGGAGGTGTACCCCGTCGTCGTCTCGGTCCGGGCCGACGACGGGCCGACCGAGTCGTTCCGGGTCCGGTCCGTCGACTCGCCGGGCGAACTGCGTTCGGGACCGGAGACGGCGGTCTCGCGGTCGTTCGTCGAGGCGCTCGGCGACCGCGTGATTCCCGTCGGAATCGAGCCTTCGTTCGCCCCGGTCGCCGAGCGCGTCCGCCGCGAGTGCGACGGCCTCGGCGAGCACGTCACGCTGACGGAGGGCGTCCACACGGGCAACGTCCGGGACGAACTGGTGGTCGACGAGGGCGATGACGACTGCGAGCGCGTCGTCGGCGGCAGCGCGGTCGAACGGTACGGCGTCGAGTGGGACGGCGACTGGCTCCGCCGGGACGAGTCGGTCGTCGCCGCCGACGGCGCGTACGGTGACCTGCGCGACCCAACCGTGTTCGCGACGGAGAAACTGCTCGTTCCGGACATCAGCGACCGCCCAGTCGCCGCCTACGACGACGAGGGACTGTACGCGCTGAACACCCTCTACAGCGTCCGGAAGCGACCGAACTCCGACGCGTCGTTGCGGTACGTCCTCGCCGTCGTGAACTCCGCGTTCGCGGCGGTCTACTTCCGGCAGGTGTACGGCGGCACGCACGTCAACGGCGGCTACCTGCGGTTCAAGCCAATGTTCGCCGCGAACCTCCCGCTGCCCGACGCGTCGACCCACGAGCGCGAGGAACTGGCGCGGCTCGCGACCCGGATGTGCGAGTTGCGCCGCGAGCGGTCACGGTGTACGCTGCCGTCCCCGCCGACGGCGGGGCCGCGACTGGCGGACCTCGACCCGTTTCGCGTCGGCGAGGACACCCCGCTTGGGGGGACGACCCGGACCCACGAAGGGCTCCGACTCGGACGCGTCGCGATCCGGACGGACGACGAGGACGGCGCGCTGGTCCTCGCGGCGACGGCGCGCTACCGGCCGGAGGACGGGGACCACGAGAGCGACCGGTGGGGGTTCGTGGAGACCGAGCCGACGCCCGCGCTCGCATTCGACGTCTCGGCCGCTCGCCGGGAGCTCCTCCGGGCGTTCGTCCCGCGGGCGGTCGACCGCGGCGACGTGCGCTCGCAGGCCGGCAAGACCATCTCGCTCCTCGAACGCCTCGAACGTCTCCGCCTGCCGACGGTGGAGGACGCCGGGGAGTTCCTCGCCGAGTGGCGGCGACTTCGCGAACTGGACGCCGAACTGGCCGCGACCGACGCCGAGATCGACCGCCGGGTCTGTCGGGCGTACGGCCTGGACGACTGGGAGGTAGCGCTGGTCGAACGGCTGGCTCCCCGGTCGGCGAGTCGGCGGGCGGTCCCCCGCGACGCTCCGGAGGTTTCTATCGGCGGCTCGTGAGGTACGAAAACCGTTTTCTTCGCGGCAATCGTGTCACTGCGTATGGATTCGTCGCTGGTGGACGCGACCCGAGTGGTCGGCGTCCCGACGGACGTGTTCGTCGTCTTCGGCGTCGTCCTGTTCGCGCTCGCGCTCTTCACCACCGAACTCCTCCCGGTCGACGTGACCGCTATCCTGGTGATGGTGACGCTCATGGTCCTCGAACCGTGGACCGGCATCTCGCCGGCAGAGGGCATCTCGGGGTTCTCCAACGAGGCCACCATCACCGTGCTGGCCATGCTCATCCTGAGCGAGGGCGTCGCCCGGACCGGCGTCGTCCAGATGCTGGGAACCCGGATGGCGGCGTTCGCCGGCGACGACCTCCGGAAACAGCTACTCGCCGTCATCGGCGTGTCGGGGCCGGCCTCCGGGTTCGTCAACAACACGCCTGTCGTCGCCATCCTCGTCCCCGTCGTCACGGACCTCGCCCACGAGGGGCACACGTCCCCCTCTAAGCTCCTCATCCCGCTGTCGTACGCCTCGATGTTCGGCGGCACGCTCACGCTCGTCGGCACCTCCACGAACCTCCTCGCCAGCAACGTGGCGGGTCGGCTCGGCGGCCAGTACCCGACGTTGCACCGGTTCTCGATGTTCGAGTTCACGCAACTGGGCGTCGTCGTCCTCTTCACGGGCAGCCTCTACCTACTGTTCGTCGGTCACCACCTCCTGCCGGAGCGAATTCCGCCCGAGGAGGACTACGTCGACGAGTACGAGATGGACGAGTACCTCACCGAGGTGGTCGTCGACGAGGACTCCGCACTCGTCGGGTCGACGGTCGAGGAGGCCATCGACACCGAGCGGTTCGACGTGGACGTGCTCCAGCTGGTCCGCGGCGAGCGGACGTTCCTCGAACCCATCCGGCAGACGACCGTCCAGGCGGGTGACGCGATGACGCTGCGGACCGACCGGGGGACCCTCTCGCGGTTGCTGACCGACGGGGGACTGACGCCGGTCGGGGCCCGGCTGGCCGACGAGGACCTCGAACCCGGCGACGAGGCGTCGCTGTTCGAGGTCGTCATTCCGCGCGGGTCGGCGCTCGTCGGCGAGACGCTCGCGTCGTCGACGTTCCGCGAGCGATACGATGCGAGCGTCCTGGCCTTCCGCCGCGGACGCGAACGCATCCGCGACCGGCTGGAGGCGGTCAGAATCGGCGTCGGCGACACCCTGCTCGTCCAGGCGTCCGCCGACAGCGTCGACCGCCTGGCCGCGAACCCGGACTTCATCGTCGCCCACCAGCCCCAGGACCCGGACTACCGGACCGACAAGATTCCGGTCGCGCTCGCCATCGTCGCGGGGGTCGTCGCGCTGCCGGCGCTCGACGTCTACCCCATCCTCGTGTCGGCGCTGGCGGGCGTGGTGGCGATGGTCGTCACCGGCGTCCTCCACCCGAGCGAACTGTACGACTCCGTCGAGTGGAGCGTCATCTTCCTGCTCGCGGGCGTCATTCCGCTCGGCGTCGCGCTCGAACGCTCCGGCGGTGCCGAGCTGCTCGGTCAAGCCGTCGCCGCCAGCGCCGACTTCCTCCCCGTCGTCGGCGTGCTCTGGGTGTTCTACATCGCCACCGGTCTCGTCACCGAGGTCATCAGCAACAACGCCAGCGTCGTCCTCATGATTCCGGTCGCCGTGGAGGCCGCGACCCGCATCGGGGCCGACCCATTCGCGTTCGTCCTCGCGGTGACGTTCGCCGCGAGCACCTCCTTCCTCGGTCCCATCGGCTACCAGACGAACCTGTTCGTCTACGGTCCCGGCGGCTACCGGTTCACCGACTACTTCCGTATCGGCGCGCCGCTCCAGATACTGCTGTCGGTCGTCACCGTCGCCGGCATCGTCGCGTTCTGGGGCGTGTGACTACCGGCGCTGGCCCACGTCGAGCCACGAGACGAACACGAAGGCGCCGATGAGCCCGGTGGTCGTTCCGCCGAACAGGAAGACGAGGCGGTCGGTGATGTGCTCCCGTTCGGAGACGGCGAGTTCGTACACCGTCTTCCCGTCCCGGACGTAGGTGTTCGCCTCCAACTGCGAGGGCAGGTCCCCCTGCGTCGTGTGCGTACCGCTCAGCTTCGCCTCCGCGAACGCCGAGCGCGCCTCCGTCGAGAGGTCGCCGTACTTCACGGCCTTCGACTCGCTACCGGGCGGGTTGCCCTCCAGTTTCGTGACTTCGAGCGTGTGGACGGTGTCGTCGCCCGCCGGCCGCGAGAGGGCGTACCCGGTCACGGCGAGACCGGCGACCAGCATCAGCGCGGCGAGCACCTGTATCGCGACGCCGGAGCCCCTCATCTACCTCAACCCGAGAAGTATCAGGACTTAAAACGTTCCCCTCGGCGATGGCAGGGATGTCCCGACCCCTGCCCGTGTCCGCGAACCTCAGACCGGCGCTTCGTCGATGCAGTTCACCTGCTCCCAGTTGCGAGCGTCGTTCAGGCGGTAGAGACGCTGGCGAGCGTCGGGGATGTACACCTCCTCCTCGACGGCACCGA
The DNA here is from genome assembly GCF_050954125.1 of Halomicrococcus pelagicus. Taxonomy (NCBI): domain Archaea; kingdom Methanobacteriati; phylum Methanobacteriota; class Halobacteria; order Halobacteriales; family Haladaptataceae; genus Halomicrococcus; species Halomicrococcus pelagicus. Next base: position 22,994 of record NZ_JBPBWC010000015.1, read on the forward strand.
CCTGGGTCAGCCGTTCCAGGGCGCTCCGGACCGTCCGGGCCGAGAGCCGCGACCGCTGGACGAGTTCCTTCTGGGTGTGTGCGCCGTCGTACTCGAGGACTTTGAACACCAGTTTGGCACTCGGCGGAAGCTCGCAGATGTTTTCGGGGTCTGCCATATCACGTCCCTCGAACGCCAGCCACTAAACGACTGGCTAACTCGCAGGTAACCCGGTGACGTTCGCGTCACTGGCGCGGTGGCGTTCCGGTCGCCCGAGAAAAAGCGGAGGTTCTTTTATGGATGCTGGCGAATGGGTAACTATGGGACTTGAACTTGCAAGTCGGGAGCGCCCCAGCACGGCAGATATCGACCGCCTCTTCTGCAAGCAGTGCGGCGAGCGCTTCGACGCCGACGCGGCGACCGACGACGGCTGGCACTATCGATGTCCGAACGACGACTGCGACGCCGAAGGAATCGGCGACGACCTCGCGCCCGTGACCGACGTACTCCCGTCGGCGCGATAGCGAACTCGCCCTCTCCGGCGTCTCCGTACTGCGTGCTCGCTCTCCCGGTCGCCAGGGACTCCTCGCGTTCTCTCCACTTGCACTCTCGCCGTTCTCACGTCGCTGCCGCCGCGGGCTACTCGGCGAACTCCGTCACGACCTCGATGCCGCTCGTCTCGTAGTCGCCCATCGCGGCGAGGCGGTCAGGTACCTCCGACAGCGCCACCTCGCGACCGACGAGCGCGCCCGGGTCGACGGTACCGCGCTCTACCATCCGCAGGAGTTCGCCGTACCGCGACGGCGGCATCCCCCGCGAACCGAGGAACGTTATCTCGCGCATCGTCATCGCGTCGGTCGGGAGCGACACCTCGCCGCGCTCCTCGTCGGTCGTCAGGCCGAGCTGGACGTGCTGGCCGCGGCGACGCAGGCAGTCGACGGAGTTCCGGCAGGTCTCGGCGACCCCCAGCGCGTCGACGGAGACGTCGGCACCGCCGCCCGTGACGTTCCGTATCACGGCCGGCGCGTCGGCGTTCGCCACGTTCAGCGTCTCGTCGGCCCCGAGGTCCGCCGCGCCCGAGAGCGCGTCGTCGTCCACGTCGACCGCGACGACGTTCGCGCCGAGCGCGTCCGCGACCTGAACCGCAGAGAGACCGACGCCGCCGCAGCCGTGGACCGCCACCCAGTCGCCGGGCGTGAGGTCCGCGCGGTGGGCCAGCGCGTGGTACGCCGTGGCGAACCGACAGCCCAGGGCCGCCATCTCGGTCGCGCCAACGCCGTCCGGCAACCTGACGACGTTGTAGTCGGCGTGGGGCGCGTGCACTCGCTCGGCGAACGCGCCGGGAGCCGCCGCCTCGAACCCGAGCGCGATGCCGTTCTCGCAGGCGTTGCCGTGGCCGTTCCGGCAGTACGAACAGCGCCCGCGCCCCAGGTTGAACGGGACCGCGACACGGTCGCCCTCGCGGACGCTCTCGACCTGCTCGCCGACCGCGACCACGGTGCCGGCCGGTTCGTGGCCCAGAATCTGGCCTCTCGGCACCCGGTCGTCGGCCCACTCGCCGTGTCCCTGCCAGGCGTGCCAGTCGCTGCGACAGATGCCGCAGGCCTCCGTTTCGATAACGACGCCGTGGTCGGCGGTGTCGGGGTCGGAGACATCTTCGATGGAGAGCGGTTCGCCGTACTCGTGGAGGACAGCCGCGCGCATACGCCATCCTGGTCGTTCAGTTATTTAAATGGACAGGGGAAAGGGGTTGGCGGCCGTCGTCCGGAGCCATCGCCGTAGACGGAACGGGTCGGTGGCTCAGTACGTGATGACCTCGTAGCCGTCCGCGACCAGGTCGCGCACGCTCGGGTGGCCCTCGTACTCGTCGAGAGCGGTCGCGTCGCTCTCTTCGACGGCACCCTCCACATCGAAGGCCCCCGCGCAGTAGTCGCAGACGCTGACGTGGTCTTCCAGCGCCTCGTAGAGGCGGTTGAGATCGTGGTCGTCGTCGGTGAGTTCCGCGACCCACTGGGTGCCCGCGCCGTCGAAGACGATTTCGAGGTCGTCGCCAGCGTCGTCGAACTCCTTGGCGGCCTGGAGCGCGTTCGTGACGCGGCCGAGGTCGGCGTGCGATTCGGTGCCCGCGAGGACGAGGATTGCTACGTTCGTCACGCGTCGTCCGTGGAGCGGGACGGCAATACGACCTGCGAAGGGGGAAGTTCCCGCCCGTATCGTGGACGATCGGGCGGGGGCGGCGGTCGGCAGACGAGAGCGAAACGACGGAACCGGACGGCACCTTTGACCCCCACCTATCTGCGACTGCCTGAACCGACACAACGATTTTTGTATCTCGGCCCCGACTGTCGAACACGGTACGGGGGTACCGGGGTTAATCATGAGTTCCGACAAACCACACCAGAACCTGGCCATCATCGGCCACGTCGACCACGGGAAGTCCACGCTGGTCGGCCGACTGCTGTACGAGACGGGATCGATTCCAGAGCACGTCATCGAACAGCACAAAGAAGAGGCCGAAGAGAAGGGCAAGGGCGGCTTCGAGTTCGCCTACGTGATGGACAACCTCGCCGAAGAACGCGAACGCGGGGTGACCATCGACATCGCCCACCAGGAGTTCGACACCGACGAGTACTACTTCACCATCGTGGACACGCCTGGCCACCGCGATTTCGTGAAGAACATGATCACGGGCGCGTCCCAGGCCGACAACGCCGTGCTCGTCGTGGGAGCCGACGACGGCGTCGCGCCCCAGACCCAGGAGCACGTGTTCCTGGCCCGCACGCTCGGCATCAGCGAGCTCATCGTCGCCGTCAACAAGATGGACCTCGTCGACTACGAGGAGGACCGCTACCGGGAGGTCGTCACCGAAGTCAAAGACCTGCTGGACCAGGTGCGGTTCGACACGGAGAACGCCTCGTTCATCCCGATTTCGGCGCTGGAGGGGGACAACGTCGTCGAACTCAGCGACAACATGTCGTGGTACGACGACGAGGTCGTCCTGGAGGCCCTGAACGACCTACCGACGCCCGAACCGCCGACGGACGCGCCGCTCAGGCTTCCCATCCAGGACGTGTACACGATCTCGGGCATCGGGACGGTGCCGGTCGGGCGCGTCGAGACGGGGATGCTGAACACGGGCGACAACGTCAGCTTCCAGCCCAGCGACGTGAGCGGCGAGGTCAAGACCATCGAGATGCACCACGAGGAAGTCCCGGAGGCCGGCCCCGGCGACAACGTCGGGTTCAACGTCCGCGGCGTCGGCAAGGACGACATCCGCCGCGGCGACGTCGCCGGCCCCGCCGACGACCCGCCCAGCGTTGCTGACACGTTCCAGGCGCAAATCGTCGTGATGCAGCATCCGAGCGTCATCACGGCCGGCTACACGCCGGTCTTCCACGCCCACACGGCGCAGGTCGCCTGTACTATCGAGTCCATCGACCAGAAAATCGACCCGTCGAGCGGGGAGGTCGAGGAGGAGAATCCGGACTTCATCCAGAGCGGCGACGCCGCCGTCGTCACGGTGCGCCCCCAGAAGCCGCTCTCCATCGAGCCGTCCAGCGAAATTCCCGAGCTCGGCAGCTTCGCGATCCGCGACATGGGCCAGACCATCGCCGCCGGTCGCGTCCTCGAAGTCAACGAGAAGTAAGGCGGGACGAGGTCGTCGGGCGGAGACCCGCGAACCGTCCGGCTACCGCCCGCCGTGCACGTCGTACTCCGATTCGAACGTCTCGCGGAGGTCCCGCACCGTCTCCTGGTCGGTGTCAGTGGTCCCCTCGAACGACGAAAGCGCGTCGACGACCGTCTCGGCTTCGCGGTCGGACAGCGAGACCCGTTCTTTCGACTCGTCGTCGAGGAGGTCTTTCGCCTGGTCGACCAGTCCCTCCTGGGTCGTCTCGTTCTCGAAGCCGAACGCCTCCTCGAACTGTTCGCGAACGTTCAGACGTCGCTCGTCGCTCGTACTTCCGGACCCGGCGGGTTCCGCCGAGAGCGCCGCGATGACCTCGCGCGCTTCCGACTGCGTGAGTTCGACGGGATGGCTCATGGACGTTCGTTCGCCGCGACGGTCCGTAAGGGAACTGGCCACTCCGCCACGAACTCGCGGAAGCCGCGTCTAAAGTCGCTCGAACGGCGACGAATCGCGTCCGCTCCCGTCGAATCGTACGAATGCTCGACTCCCGCCTCGCCTGCAGGCGCTTCGGATCGAAGGTTGCATTTGCAGGCATCACACCTTGAAGGGCCGGGAGAGTACGGTAGGGAAATGGGTACGAAGTCCGAACGGTCGCAGGGGCTTTACGAGACGGTACGGGAGGCCATGCTGACGGGCATCACGGTCGTCCTGCCGCTGATAGTCACGCTGTACGTCATCGTCGTTCTGCTGAACTTCGTCTCGCGGTTGCTCGTCCCGATGCTCAGCCTCGTCCCCGTCGACTCCGTCGTCGTGCTGGGACTGGTCGCCGCCCTGCTGATAACCACTCTCGTCTTCCTCGTCGGACTCCTCGCTCACTCCCCGATGGGCGACACGGCCATCGACGGTTTCGACAGGGCGATCAGCCGCGTCCCTGGATTCGGTACCGTCTACCGGAGTTTCCGCCGGATGGGCGACGCGATGCTCGAGAGCGACGCCGACAACTTCCGCGACGTGCGACTGCTGGAGTTCCCCATCGACGGCTCCTACACCGTCGCGTTCGTCACCGCGAACACGCCCGACGGCATCTGTGAGGCCACCGGAAACGAGGAGATGACGACCGTCTTCCTCCCGATGGCACCCAATCCGGTCATGGGCGGGTTCGTCATCAACGTTCCCGACGAGAGCCTCGAAGACGTGGACATGACCGTCGAGGAGGCGTTCCGCACCGTCGTCACCAGCGGCGTCGGCATCGACGCGGTGGCCCACGAGGGAACCGGCCTCTCCGAGGACGAACTCCGGGACCTCACCGGGTACGACCCCGTCGCTCAGGCGGGAACCGAACGGAGCGACGAGGGCGACTAGCCGCCGCGCTCCGGGCACGCTTCGTCGCTGCCGCGATCGATTCCGGTGCCGGACGGCGTTTTCAGGCTCGGAAACCGTTCGTGGCCTTGAAACGGGTTCGGCGCTACGTCACGGTCGTGTCGACCGCTCGACGGCGACTCGGAAAGGGTGTCGTGGTAGGCGTCGTAGCGTTCGCGTTCTTCGGCGTCGTCACGGGGCTGATTCCGAACCCGCTGTACGCACGTATGGTTCCCCGAACGGCGCTCGACTACCTGTTTCTCACGCTCACGGCGGCGTTCCTCGGCATCTACAGCGTCCAGAGGACCGTCCCCGAGAACTGGCGCGACGACGGCGCTGCGACCGTGGGGACGGTCGGTGGCTTCCTGGCGTTCGGCTGCCCAATCTGCAACGCGTTCCTGCTCGCGCTGTTCGGTAGCTCCGCGCTCACGACGTACTTCGACCCGCTTCGTCCGCTCCTCGGTGCGGTCACGGCCGTCCTGTTCGGCGGTCTCGTCGTCTACCGCCACTCGCGATCCTGTGAAACCTGCGAGAACGCATCGGGGACGCAACCGAGCCGGGAGTAGCCGTTTTCGGACCCGCGGGGACGACGCGAGAGGGAGTTCGCGTCCCTCGCACCAGTGGACGTCACCGCCCGGTGCATCACGTCGATGCCGACGATTCAAGCGCCGAGCGATGCGTCTACGCCCCGGCGAGGTCGGCGAGCGCGCCGGCCAGCACGCGGGTCGCGGTCGCACAGTCGTCCCAGTCGGTCCACTCGGCGGGGTTGTGCGAGACGCCGTCGCGCGAGGGTGCGAAGAGGAGACCGGCGTCGGCGACCTTCGCGACGTGCATCGTGTCGTGGGCCGCGCCGGAGTGGAGGTCCAGCGTCGCGACGTCCGCGGCCTCGCCGGCGTCGTGGGCCGTCTCGCGCACCCGGTCGCTCATCGGCGTCGGGCGGAGGTCGAAGCGCCGGTCGAGTCGCGTCTCGACGCCGCGCTCGTCCTCGATGCGCGCCAGCGTCGACCGGGCGTCGTCGACAATGTCGTTCATGGCGTCGTAGTCCACGTCGCGCACGTCGACGCCCATCTCGACCCGGCCCGGGACGACGTTCGTCGCGTTCGGCGAGACGTCGAGGCTGCCGACCGTCCCGACCGCCGTCTCGCTGTCGGCGTCGCGGGCCGCCCGTTCGACGCTGCGGACGAACTCGCTGGCGGCGACCAGCGCGTCCGTGCGTTCGAGCATCGGCGTCGCCCCCGCGTGGTCAGCCTCGCCCACCACGTCGACCGCGCAGTGTGTGATGCCGGTGATGGTCGTGACGACGCCGACCGGAACGCCGGCGCGTTCGAGGCGCTGGCTCTGCTCGACGTGCAGTTCCAGCCACGCGTCCCACTCGCTCGCGTCGAGCCGTCCCTCCCCGCGAAATCCGATGGACGAGAGCGCCGATTCGAGCGTCTCCTCGTCGTCCGTGCCGTCTCCGTTCTCGTCCACGCGCTCGGCGGTCAACGAGAGCGCGTCCTCGACCGACCGCTCGCCGGCCGCCACGGAGGAGCCGAGCAGTCCGTCGGCGAACCGCTGGCCCTCCTCCTCGGTGAACGAGACGACGTCGACGGGCCTGTCGAGGTCCACGCCGGCGTCCTGCATCGCCCGAACGGCCTCCAGCGCGGCGTACACCCCGAGCGGGCCGTCGAAGATGCCGCCCTCGGGGACCGAATCGAGGTGGCTGCCGGCCGCGACCGGGGCGGCAGCGGGGTCCGCGCTCGGCGGCGTCCACCGTCCTGCGACGTTGCCGACCGCGTCGACCCGCACGTCCAGTCCGGCGTCTTCGAGGCGGTCGACCAGGCGTTCGCGCGCTCGCCGGTTCGCGTCGGTGCCAGCGAGTACGGTCCGTCCCCAGCCGTCGACGTCCAGCGCGCCGAACTCGGCGTTCGCTTCGACGTCCGACCGTAATCGGTCGACTTCGACTTGCATGCGTCGTCCGACGGACGCACCGGTCATGAGCGTGTGGGTAGCGTACGCGACCGCGACGGAACTACTCCTCGAGGAACGCGTCGAGCAGTTTCGACTCGGCTCGTCGCAGATGTTGGTGGAAGGTCGGGGCCGTCACGCCGAGCGACTCGGCGACCTCCTCGGCCGTGCTCGCCCGGGGCCACTCGAAGTAGCCCGCGAGGTGGGCGGCTTCGAGCGCCGTGCGCTGGCGGTCGGTCAACGCCTCGTCGAGCGCAGTCCGCATGTGCCGGGGCGTGGTCCCGACGCGGTCGCGCTCGCGCTGGGCCAGCAACTCCACGCTCGGATAGTAGCGCTCGATGGTTTCGGCCGCGCCGCGGACGTCCGCGTCCACGGGGAGTTCGACCACGGCTCGTGCCCCGTCCGGGCCGGCGCTCGCGGACGTCAGGGTCGCGCCGTGGTCGGCCAGCGCCAGGACCAGCGCGTCGTCGTTGACGACCTCTATCAGGCCGCCGTCGTCGTGAGCGTCGACGACCCGGACGCGTTCGACCTCGTCGAACGACCGCACCCGCTCTATCAGTTGCTCGGGCGAGGCCCCACTGACCGTGAGGTAGTACAGCATCGACCCGCCCGCGGTCACCGTCGCGCTGCGGAACTCGAACGCGCAGTCGGCGTGCTTCGGCACGTCGACGAAGAAGTGGTCGGCCGCGGCGCTGACCGCGAACTCCAGTTCCACGACGGCGTCGCTGACGAGCGCTTTCTTGCTCTCGACGGCGGCGATGGCGTAAGCGATGGTCTCCCCGAGTTCCACGAGCACGGTGCGCTCGCGGTCGTCGAACGCGCTCGCCCTGTCGGCGGTCACGACGAGGACGCCGTACGCCGTCTCGTGGTACTCCAGCGGGATGGCGGCCAGGTCCTCCCCGCCCTCCTCGACGACCACGCGTCCGGCGTCGGCCGCTCGCGTCGCCACGGCCTCGGGGTCTCCGCTCGTCTCGCCCGCGGCGGCCTCGCTCCGGACGTCGCCGCCCGCCCCGCGTTCGACGATGCAGGCGTGTTCGTAGGGGCCGCCGTCCGTCAGCCGCTCGACGACGGAGTCGCCGACCGCTTCGCGGGTCGTCGCCCGGACGAGCGCGCGGTCCACCTCGCGAATGACCGCGTTGATGCGGTTCAGCTCCGCCAGTTCCGCGCGCTGGGACGCCAGGGTCCCCTCGCGCTCCGCCCGGTCGAGTGCGCGAGCGGCGTTCGCGGCGAGAATCTGCGCGAAATCGAGCGCGTAGTCAGGGACGGTCGCGGCGTCGAGCGACCCGACGGTCAGGACGCCGTGGTCGTCCAGCGGTACGATGACCTCCGTGTCGACGGGCGTATTCTGGTTGTACGCGCGGGTCATCGACCCGACGTCGCCGAACACCGCCGGCGAGCCGCTCTCGTACACGTCCCACGCGAGCGACTCGTCCGGCCCGAACGTCGGGACGCCGTCGAACACCCGGTGGGCTTCGTCGGTGGCCGCGATGGGCCGCAGAACGTCTTCGTCGGCGTCGAACAGGTGAACGGCCGCCAGCGACGTGCCGAGGACGTCCCGGGCCGTCTCGACCGTCACCTGGCAGATGGTCTCCCTCGTCTCCGCGGAGATGAACTCACGGGCCGCCGCGCGCAGCGAGGCGAGGGCCGTCGTCCGTTCCGCACGCTCGGTCACGTCGCGGAAGACGGCGTAGATGACCTCCCGTCCGTCGAGTTCCGTCATGTTAGCGCTTATCTCGACCGGCACCTCGTGGCCGTCGTCGTGGACGACGGTGAGGTCGCCGTCCCGGCGCGTGATGCCGCCGCGGTCGGCGTGGTCGTCGAAGATACGGCGGTAGTACGTCTCGTCGTCCGACGGGTGGAGGTCGCTCTGGTGGAGGCCGAGTATCTCCTCGCGGGGTTTGCCGAGCAGGTCCTCGGCCGCCGGGTTCGCGTCGAGGACGGTGCCCGTCTCGGCGTCCGCGACGAACAGGGCGTCCGGACAGGTCTCCACCAGCGTCCGGTAGCGCTCCTGGGTCGCTTCGAGCGCCGTCTCGGCCGCGCGCCGTCCGGAGACGTCCCGGAGGACGCCGACGAACCGCCGGTCGCTGTCGCGTTCGAACAGGCGGAACGCGACCGTCAAGGGAACCTCGTGACCGTCGCTGTGGCGACCCGGCAGTTCGCGGTAGCCCCCGTCGTCCGCTCCCCCGTCGCCCGCGAGACAGTAGTCGAGGACGTCGCGGTGGTCGCCCCGTCGGGGTTCGGGCACGAGCGTCGCCAGCGGTTCGCCGACGAGCGAGGACGGGGCGTAGCCCAGGATACGGTCGACCTCGGCGTTCGCGTACCGAATCGTGCCCGCGTCGTCGACGACGACGACCGCGTCGGGGCCGCAGTCGACAAGCGCGTCGAAGCGGGCGGCCACCGTCGACCGGTCTCGCTCGGCGCGGCGGCGCTCGGCGGCGTTCTCGACCCGGCGCGCGAGGCGCGCGGAGCGGTCGGGGCGAACGCAGTCCGTCGCGCCCGCGTCGATCAGTTCCGGGTGGGCGGCGTCCGGCGCGACCACGACGACGGGACAGTCCGGCGCGCGCTCGGCCGCCGTCGCGAGCAGTTCGCGGGCGTCGCGCTCCGGCGGTCGGTGTTCGCAGACTAGACACTCCGGTTCCGGGTCGAACGCCGCAGACGCGTCCGCGACCCCCTCGACCGTCTCGTCGAGTCGCGCCGCCGCGTCGCGGACGCCGGCCGGTACTCCGACGTGAACGACGCTGGGCGGAGGGGTGGATTCGTCGACCGCCATCTGGAAGAAAGATGTCACGAGGACACCTGAACGCTTCGGCTCCCACTGGAAATCGTTAAGGTGGGTCCGTGTCAGCCGACAGGTATGCGACTGGAGGACTACTGGGGCGTCGGACCCAAGACGAGCGACCTGCTCGAATCCGAACTCGGGGTCGAGCGGGCGATCGAGGCCATCGAGGGAAGCGACGTGCGCGCGCTGACGGAGGCGGGGCTCGCGCGGGGGCGAGCGACCCGCATCCTCCGGCGCGCGAACGGCGGCGAGGGGATGGCCGTGCTGGCGACCCGCGACACGCGCTCCGTGTACAAGGACCTGCTCGACCTCGCCAGTGACTACGCCGTCACCGAGGACGCCGCCGACCGCATCCGGGTGCTGACGCCGCTCCCGACCCGCGAAGCGGCCGAGGAGCGTCTCGACGCCGTGACGGAGGCGACCGACTCGTGGGGCGACGTAGACGAAGCGACGCGGGAGGCAGTCCTCGACGCGTTCGAGGGGTACGACGGCGGCGAGCGCGCGGCGGTCGAGACCGTGCTTGCGCTCCGCGAGGCCGGCGTCTCGGACGGCGCGTTCGCCCCCGTCGCGGCCATCGACGGCGACGCGCTCGAGTCCGCCGTCGGAGCGCTCGGGAAGCTGGACGACGGCGAGGTCGCGGCCGGCGCGGACGAGGAGCTCGACCGCCGACGGGAGGCGCTTTCCGCCGTCGAGCGCCTCGAGAGCGGCGCGCTCGACGTGCTCGAACGCGTCCAGTCGGGGGACGTGCGCGGCCCCGACGAGTTCCGCGAGTCGTTCGTCGAGTACGTCGCCGACGAGACGGGCATCGGACCGGGGGAGATTCGGTCGGCGACGACCGGCGACGCCACCGACGCGACCGACTTCGTCAGCCAGTCGCTGCGGGCGGTCGTCGAGGCCCAGCGCGAGGCGGTCGAGGAGCGCGAGGAGCGGGTGGCCGCCGAACTGCGCGAGGATATCGAGGCCGCCCGCGAGGCCATCGACGCCGCCGTCGAGACCGTCGACGACCTCGCCTTCCACCTGTCGCTCGCCCGCTTCGCGGACGCCTTCGAGATGACCCGCCCGGAGTTCGCCGAGGGCGCGTTCGCCGTCGAGAACGCGCGCAACCTCTTTCTCGCCGCCGGGAGCGGGTCGGTCCAGCCCATCACGTACGGCGTCGGCGACCACCGCGTGGCGGGGCCGCCGAGCGGCGACCGCGTCTCGGTGCTCACCGGCGCGAACAGCGGCGGGAAGACGACGCTGCTCGAGACGCTCTGTCAGGTCGGCCTGCTCGCCCAGATGGGAATGCCCGTCCCCGCCGACCGCGCGCAGGTGTCCCCGTCCGACGCCATCGTCTTCCACCGCCGGCACGCGAGCTTCAACGCCGGCGTGCTGGAGTCGACGCTCCGGAGCATCGTCCCGCCGCTGACCACGGACGGACGCACCCTGATGCTGGTCGACGAGTTCGAGGCCATCACCGAACCGGGGAGCGCCGCCGACCTCCTGCACGGACTGGTCGGCCTGACCGTGGACAAGGGCGCGCTCGGCGTGTTCGTCACCCACCTCGCCGACGACCTCAATCCCCTGCCCGACCAGGCGCGGAAGGACGGCATCTTCGCCGAGGGGCTGGACGACGACCTCGAACTCCAGGTCGACTACCAGCCGCGGTTCGACACGGTGGGCAGGTCGACGCCGGAGTTCATCGTCTCGCGGCTCATCGCCTCCGCCGACGACCGCAGCGAGCGCGCCGGGTTCGACGTTCTCGGACGCGCGGTCGGCGAGGCGGCCGTCCAGCGCACGCTCGACTCCTGGGCCGGCGGCGACGAGTGAGGTGGGCCGGGGGCGCCCGACCGTCCGGGCCGTCTCGGTTCGGTACCGAACGCTTTCCCCTGGCGGGTGCGGTTGCTCGACGTCCCTCCTCCGAAGCGCGTCCTCGTCTCGAAACGTCTCTCCGCGACGGGGTCTCGAACGGACGCCGAATCGGAACGGCATCGGCGTTTTCGTCCGTCGATGGTCTACCAGTCGGTTCCGTCGGACCGGCGTTCTCCTCGGTTTCGAGACGCCGGCGGGCAAGCTATCGTGGTATGGTACCAATGCCCGAATTACTATGCCGTTGCGAAGCGAGTGGTCAGGCCGCTGAGCCGCTACGGGTACTCGAACCCCCGTACGCCCGTAAACAGAGGGGGGACGGCGACCGGGCGGGGCGATACGGGTCGCAGCAGCGGACGCGTACGGTCGCTGCTTGGAGTGAACGACATGAAATCGAGGGATACGACGACGGACGAAACTGCAACGCAGACGTTTCGAGACCGGTTCCGGGGGGACGTGCTCCGCGAGGGCGACGAGGGATACGAAGAAGCCCGGACGGTGTGGAACGCGATGATCGACCGGACGCCGGGACTCATCGCCCGACCCGTTGGCACCGCGGACGTCGTAACCGCCGTCAGTTACGCTCGCGAAAACGACCTGGTTCTGTCGGTAAAAGGCGGCGGTCACAACGTCACGGGCAACGCCATCTGCGAGGACGGCCTGATGATCGATCTCTCGGAGATGGACGACGTTCGCGTCGATCCGAAGGCGGAGACGGTCCGCGTGGGTCCCGGCGCGACGCTGGGCGACATGGACCACGAGACCCAGGCGTTCGGCCTCGCGACCCCAGGCGGCGTCGTGTCCACGACCGGCGTCGCCGGCCTCACGCTCGGCGGCGGACTCGGCTGGCTCAGCCCCAAGTACGGACTCTCCATCGACAATCTGCGCTCGGTCGATCTCGTGACGGCGGACGGCGAACTCGTCCACGCAAGCGAGGACGAGAACGAGGACCTCTTCTGGGGGGTCCGCGGTGGTGGCGGGAACTTCGGCGTCGTCACGTCGTTCGAATTTCGGTGTCACGAGGTCGGTCCCGAGGTGCTCTTCGGGCCGATCGTCTACGCGTACGAGGACGCGCCCGACGTGCTCCGACACTACGGGGACTTCACGCGCGACGCACCGCGAGAGTGTTGCGTCTGGGTGAACAGCCTGACGGCACCGCCCCTGCCGTTCCTCCCCGAGGAGCACGTCGGAACGAAGGTTCTCGTCGTTGTCGCGTTCTACGCGGGCGATGTCGGAGACGGTGAGGCGGCGCTCGCACCGCTCCGGGAGTACGGCGACCCCGTCGCCGACACCGTCGCGCCGACGCGGTACACGGCCGCCCAGACCACGTTCGACGAGCTACAGTCTGCGGGCGCGCGGAACTACTGGAAGTCGCAGAACTTCACGGAGTTGACCGACGAAGTGGTCGACACCGTGGTCGAGTACGCCGAACGGCTTCCGACGCCGGAGTCGGAGATCCTCGTCCACCAGGTCGGTGGGGCCGTCAACGACGTCGCCTCGGACGCGACCGCGTACCCGCATCGGAACGCGGAGTTCATCGTGAGCCCCGCCGCACGCTGGGAGGATTCATCGAAGGGCGACGAGTACGTCGAGTGGGTGCGGGAGTGCGACGAGGCCCTGGCGGAACACGCGACCGGCGGAGCGTACGTCAACTTCATCGGCGACCGCGAAGGGCGCGAACGGACGGCCTACGGCAGCAACTACGACCGACTGGTCGAACTGAAGAACGAGTACGATTCGGGGAACCTGTTCAGGATGAACCAGAACGTCGAACCGACCGGTTGATGGTCGTGTCGCGACCGTTCTCGACGGCGCTCCGACGGCGTGCCGCCGTTCGACGCCGCTCCCGTCTCACCGCTTTCCCGACTTTTAGGTCACTCCGCGAAGACGACTCACACATGGAATACCGGACGCTCGGCGACACTGGAACGAAGGTCTCGGAACTCTGTCTCGGCACGTGGCGATTCGCCAAGGAGAGCGACGGCGTGGTCGAGACGGACCGCAAGACGGCCCACGCCCTGCTCGACACGTTCGCGGAAGCGGGCGGCAACTTCATCGACACCGCGAATGTGTACGGCGACCCCTCCGGCACCAGCGAGGACTGGATCGGCGACTGGCTGGCCGACCGCGACCGGGAGGACTTCGTGCTCGCGTCGAAGGTGTACTTCCCGATGGGCGACGGTCCCAACGACAGCGGCCTCTCGCGCAAGCACATCCGCAGCCAGATTCGAGGGACGCTCGAGCGCCTCGGGACCGACTACCTCGACCTCTACTACATCCACCGCTGGGACGAGGAGACGCCCATCGAGGAGACGCTGTCCGTCCTCACGGAACTCGTCGAAGAGGGGAAGGTGAACTACCTCGGCGCGAGTTCGATGGCCGCCTGGCAGTTGACGAAGGCGCTCTGGACGAGCGACGTGGAGGGGCTGGAACGCTTCGACGTGACCCAGCCGATGTACCACGCGGCCGCGACCGACGAGACGGTCGAGCACTACCTCGACGTCTGCGCCGACCAGGACGTCGCGGTCTGTCCGTACTCGCCGCTGGCCGGCGGCTTCCTGACGGGGAAGTACAGCCGCGACGGCGACGCGCCCGAGGGCTCCCGGGCGGAGCTCGTCGACAGCTTCGAGGAGTACTACGTCTCCGAGACGGGGTGGGACGTGCTCGACGAGATTCGGGCGGTCGCGGACGAACTCGACGCGACGCCGCCGCAGGTCGCGCTCCGCTGGCTCGTCCAGCAGCGCGAGTTCACCTGCACCCCCATCGTCGGCGCGCGCACCGTCGACCAGCTAGAGGAGAACCTCGGCGCGGCCGAGATATCGCTCTCTGACGACCAGTTCGACCGCATCACCGACGCCCGTGCGGACTGAGCAGCCGACTTTGTCGACGCTCGGGGTCGCGTCGAACTCGCCCTGGCAGGAGACGGGGCGAGCGCGCCAGTGCGGCCGGCGCTTGCGCCGAAGTGCCAATCTATTTATTACATGAACGTAAACGACGGTCGATATGGAACGAGCACTTGCCGTCGTCGAGGCGTCGGAGTCCGCGAAACGACTGGTTCACGATGCGGGCGAACTCGCGGCGGGCGTCGGCGCCGGCCTCGTGTTGCTCCACGTGACCACGGACGAGGAGTACGAGTCCACGCGCCAGTCGCTGGAGCGGATTCCCGACGTGGAGTCGTCGTACACCGCGGGGCAGGCGCTGGAGGGTGCGCGCCAGTTCGCGGCCGACATCGGCCGCGAGATGCTCGAAGACGTCGGCGCGGAGTGGGAGGCGGTCGGGCGCATCGGCAACGAACGCGACGAGATTCTCGCCGCGGCCGACGAGTACGGCTGTGACCACGTCTTCCTCGCGGGCGACAAGCGCACGCCGGCCGGGAAGGCGCTGTTCGGAGACACCACGCAGTCGGTCATCCTCGACTTCGACGGCACGGTGACGGTCGTCACCGAGTGACCGTCCCGGGCGACGCCGCGACGGCAGGTCCGTAGCAGACGAACGATTCGTCGGGGGGTCGCCGTCGGCACACTACCCTCGACGCCCCAGGGTTCAGTTTCCCCAGACAGGCCCAGACGATTCACGAGACGTCCGTCCGGGCGCGCTACTCGGAGGGACAAACCGGCTCAAACCGGCGTTAAGCAGGGATTACCTATGGTGGAAGCGCCCGAACTCCAGGTTACGGTGACTTGAAATGGGCGTTTTCTCCACGTTCAAGGCGACCCTGTTCGACCGAGACGGCAAGAGCGATCCGCTCTACGTCTGTACCGGCTGTGGCTGCTTCTTCGAACGGCAGCGACAGGTGTGCCCGGAGTGTGGCGCGTACACGTTCCGGCGCACGGACTGACCCTCGGTACCGTTCCCCGGCGGAAACGGCGCGGGCGACGCGCGACGGGGCGCTTCCCGGAGGCTACGGTGATCGCCTCGGCCACGGCGGCCTCCCTCAGAAGTGTTCGAACTTGTCCCGCCGGTAGAGATCGATCTCGTTCGCGGTCGTCGGCGGTTCCTGGGTCGCCGCGAACACGACCGCGTCGGCGACCTCCTCGGGTTCGGTCACTTCGCCCTCCTTGAAACGCGCCTCGAACGGGTCGTCGTCCTCCGAGCCGAACTTCGTGCGGACCTCCGTGGGGTTGACGACGGTCACGCCGACGCCGTCCTCGCCGACGCTCCCAGCGAGACTCAGCGCGAACCCGCGCGTCCACCACTTCGTCGCCGCGTAGACCGCCGCACCGGGACGGGGGTACTGCCCGGCGAAGCTCCCGAGGAAGATGAGGTTGCCCGCGGACTCGCGCAGATGCGGCAGTGCCGCACGCGCGGTGAAGAAGGAGCCGTCGACGTTGACGTCCATCATCTGGCGGTACTTCTTCGTCGAGAGGTCCGTGAGGTCCCCCTCCTCGCGGCCGAGGCCGGCGTTGTTGACCACGACGTCCAGACCGCCGAACGCGTCGACGGTCCGGTCGACCATCGCCTCGACCTGCGCCTCGTCGGTGACGTCGGCCGGAATCGCGAGCGCGTCGACGCCGAACTCGCGTTCGACGTCGGCGGCCAGCGACTCCAGTCGTTCCTCGCGGCGGGCGGCGAGCGCGACGTCCGCGCCCACTTCGGCGAGAGCGCGGACGCTGGCGCGACCGATTCCGGCCGTCGCACCGGTCACGAGCGTTGCGGCGTCGTCGAGACGGGTTCCGTCGGACATGTGTGGGTCGTCGCTCTCCAGGGGATAAAACGGGACGGCCGCGACAACCGGCGGCGCGTGCAGTCGACCGGTCGCTCCCGGGACGACTCCCCGGCGGTCACGTCCGTCGCGTGGGCGGAGTGGGGAGCGGGCCCTCGAAGCGACGTAGCTTTGCCCGCGTGACAACGCTGATACGAGCGACCGTCCTCTGTTGGGCTATGACGGTCGCTCGGACGGTCGAACTCGAAGGACACATCATCGACTCCGGGATGATGCAGCGGTGTTTCGGCGTAGTGATGGACCTGGACGGCAACTTCGACGTCGAGCAGTTCGACGTAGGTGAACACAAAGACGAGGAGTCGTACTGCCGGATGACGGTCACCGCGCCGGACGAGGAGACGCTGCGCTCGATACTGCACGAACTCCATCAGAGCGGTGCGCAGTTGACGGACCCGCCGAACGCGAGGCTGGAACCAGCGCCGGCCGACCGTGTCGTCCCGAACGGCTTCTACTCAACGACGAATCACCCGACGCAGGTCCGCCACGAGGACGAGTGGATCGACGTCGAGCGGATCGAGATGGACTGCGCCGTCGTCGTCGAACCGGACGAGCGGCGGGCGTACACGAAGGTGCTCAACGCCATCGAGGCGGGCGACCTGGTCGTGACCGGCGAGGCGGGGGTGCGCGTGGACCCGCCGGAACGCCCGCGCGGCGGCAGCGGTCCGTTCGGCTTCATGCAGGGCGGAGTGTCGAGCGAGCGCCCGTCGGCGTCGCTCATCCGCGAGATAGCCGAGGTCCTCGTCGAGACGAAAGCCGATGACGGCACGGTGCTGGCAGTCGCCGGGCCGGCGCTCATCCACTCGGGGGCGGGCGACGCCCTGGCGCGACTGGTCCGCGAGGGATACGTCGACATGCTGAGCGCGGGCAACGGGTTCGCAGTCCACGACATCGAGCGCGGCGTCTACGGTACCTCGCTTGGAATGGACGTGGAGACGATGGAGCATCCACGGAAGGGTCACAAACACCACATCTACACCATCAGCGAGGTGGTTCGCGCCGGGGGCATCGAGCCGGCGGTCGAGGAGGGACTCGTCGAGGAGGGCGTGATGTACGAGTGCGTCGCGAACGACGTGCCGTACGTCCTCGCGGGGTCGATCCGGGACGACGGGCCGCTCCCGGACACGATAACCGACGCCGTCGAAGCTCAGGACGCCATCCGCGAGCAGGCCCACGAGGCCGACATGGTGTTGATGCTGTCGACGCTGCTGCACTCCGTCGCGGTGGGCAACTGCCTCCCGTCGACGACGCCGGTGGTGTGCGTGGACATCAATCCCGCGACCGTTACCCAGCTCCTCGACCGGGGGAGCGCGCAGGCCATCGGGATGGTGACGGACGTCGGGACGTTCGTCCCGGCGCTCGCCGAGGAGATTCTCGACTAGCCGTACCGACGCGTCGGCCACGCCGAGGTCGCCGGCAGGCGGCGCGATTCCCGGACCGAGGCGGGGCGGGGAGAATCCCCAAGAGGTCCGAGTACGTAACCCCGCCAAATGGGCCGGACGCTCGAACTGCCGAACGGAGAGGTCGTCACCGAGGGCGACGTCGTCCTCTACAACGGGTATCCGTACCGGGTCAGGTTCCTGGACGACGACGCGTACGCGTTCGAACTCGCTCCCCTGTTCTGGGGCGACAGCGGCATGGACGTTCCGTTCGCCGACCGGGAGGCGCTCGTCGACCAGTGGGGGCCGGAGTCGCGCGGCACGCTGACCGCGACCGAGTGGGAGGAGTGGCTGCGCGAGGCCCGGACGGACGACCGCTTCGGCGACGACGAACTCGACGCGCTCGCCCGCGAACTCCCGACCTCGGACGGCCTCCTCACGCGCCTCCGTCGCGCGCTCCGACGCTGAGCGCACCCGGTGAGGACGATATCCGGCCGTTCGGCCGGCTCCGACGTTCGGAACTGACGGGGAAAATGCTGGCGAGGTAGGAAGAGGACGTGTTTCGTTCTGGGAGGAACGGACGAATACAACGGCTCACTTAAAGTCGACTTGCACAGACAGGCAGGAGAAATCAGCCACTGAACGGGGAATGGAAAGACACGGAGCGGCGAGGTGCGGTCGTCCGGCGGCGGACGCCGGTAGTGCCTCACCGTGACCGAACGCCAGTGATACACCATGTCTGTTGACACCGCAACCGGCGACGTCGAGGAATCGTGTGACAACTGTGCTGGCACGACGCCGCATCAGGTCCAGATCAAGATTCGGACCGAGAGCGACAAGAACGAGAACACGGAGTTCTCGCGGGAACCATACCGCGTCACGGAGTGTCTGAGCTGCGGGCAGACGACGAGCCAGCGGATGAACAACGCCTGACGGAGACGACTCTCCCGCCGAGTGCGGTCGCGTCAATAGTCAATCGGTCGCTGCATTCCTTTTTTGCCAGGTCCGGACGAAGACCCGCAGCGAGCCATCGGGACGACGTCCGCGTCGTCGTGACACAGGATGTGCGGCGTCAACGTTGAGTCGTCCGGCGAGAACGGTCCTAACCCGTCCCGGTGACGGGGAGCGGTCGCCGTGAGCGACTCGTCACACGAGAGTCACGGCCGTTACTCGTACGCCGGGTCGGGGTCGTACTCCGGTCCGACGCAGACCGTGAGCGCGTGCGGTCGGGTGTGTAACACGAGCCGTTCGTGCGAGCTCAGTTCGCCGTCGAGGCTGAAATCTATCGGCTCGCCGCTCTGGCTGTCGATCTCCAGTTGGCTCGCCCGGACGTGAACGACGTGTTCGGTGTCCTGGCCGAACAGCCGATGGGCGATTCCCTCCTCGATGATGTCGCTCGGGGGCATCTGTTCGATGATGACCACCTCGAGGAGGCCGTCCTCGACGTTCGCCTGTCCGCCCTTCTTCGTGAACCGGCGGATGTTCCCGACGAGTGCACTCAGTGCTTCACCCTGCCAGGTCGTCTCCTCGCCCTGCGAGACCGCGGTGAGTTCGATGTCGAGACCGTCGAACGAGGCGACCTCCTGCAGGCCGGCGATGACGAACGCGAGCGAGCCGAAGCGTTCCTTCAGTTCGCCGCTCGTCGCTACGCTCGCGTCCGCCGGCAGTCCCGCGATGCAGGACATCACGAACGGCGTGTCGCCGGCGACGCCGACGTCGATGTCCCGCCGTTCGCCGCGGTCCAGCATCTCGAACCCGTGTTCGATGCCGGTGATGCCGACGTTCGTCGCGAAGATGTTCGCCGTCCCCGTCGGGACGACGCCGAGCGTCACGGAATCGAGACCGTTCGCCCGGTCGAGACCGCGAACCACCTCGTTGAGCGTTCCGTCGCCGCCCGCGACCGCCAGACGGTCGACGTCCTCCGCGACGGCGTCCTGCGCGAGTTCGTCTGCGTGCCCCGGTCCCTCCGTCTCCTCGATGCGGTACCCCCGTTCGGTAGCGAGCCGTCGGACGTCGTCGATGTGGTCGGCGGTTCCGCTCGTCGGATTCAGGACGAGCCAGCGTCGGTCGCCCGAACGCGAAGCGGCCTCCTCGGCTGCCGTGCCGGCGGACGGTCGCGCTTCGTCGGTCATACGTCACGACAGGGTCCGCAGGCAGAAAGAGGCTGTTGCGTCGTCGAAGCGGAGAACGAGGCGCTAGCCCTCCATCCCGCTGAAAGAGAGGCCGCCCTCGATGTACCGCTGGGCGAACAGGTACACCAGCATTATCGGCGTCGCGAAGGTGAGCGCGAACGCCGAGAAGCGCGCCCACGGGATGGAGTACTCGCTGACGAGCGAGAACAGCCCGACGGGCAGCGTGTAGTTGTCGGTGCCGAGCAGGGTCTGGGCGACGACGAACTCCGTCCAGCCGGCGAGGAACGTGAAGACGAACACCGTCGCCAGTCCCGCGGTGGACAGGGGGAGGATGACCTCGGTGACGACGCGCCACGGCGGCGCGCCGTCGACGACGGCCGCCTCCTCGTAGGAGACCGGGATGCCGTCCATGTACGTCTTCAGGAGCCAGGTGTTGAACGGAACCGCGGTCGCGGCGTAGTAGACGGAGAGCGCGAGCTTGCTGTCGTTGATTCCGAACTGGACGTAGACGGTGTACAGTCCGATGAGCAACGCGACGCCGAGGCCGCCGCCGACCTGCGTCATCAGGACGTACAGGAAGAGCACCTTGCGACGGAGGATGAACTCCCGGCGCGAGAGCGCGTACGCCGCCGGCACGACCAGTGACATGGAGATGAGGACAGTCGGGACGGCGACCGAGACGCTGTTCCAGAAGAACTTCTTGAACGAGGAGGGGTTCTCGACGCCGTATTGGGAGACGTCGAGGAAGACGAACTCGGGCGTCTCGACGACGAGCGCGAGGTCGGTGAGCGGGAGGTTCACCGCGATGGTGTACGCCGGAATCCCGAGGTCGCCGAGGACCCAGAGGAACGGCTTCAGCGTCGGGGTCTCCGGGAACAGTTGCAGGCCGTCCGACGAGAGCAGCGAACCGCCGGCTCCGGCCAGGGCGGCCATGAGAATCCAGTAGACGGGGAACAGCAACAGCAGTACCATCACGAGCGCGCCGAGCGTGGCCCCGACAGTCTTCAGCGGTTCGACCGGCGAAAGCTCGCCGCGCCGGACCTGCTCGACGGTGTACGTCGCGTCCCGGACGGTTCCGACGGGAGCGAGCGCGATGGTCCGTGCGTCCTCTTTCAGCTTCCGTCCGACGCCGTCGAACAGACTCATTGCTCGGACACCCCGTCGGCGAGTTTGCCGCGCTTGACGTTCAGCCACATGAACATGCCGATGAACGCGACCGCGACGAGGCTGATAGCCGCCCCGCGCCCGTACTCCTGGAACCGCAGCGCCTCGCGGTAGCCGTAGACGACCAGGAGTTCGTTCGCGCGGGCCGGGCCGCCCTGGTTGAACACGTAGGGGATGAGGAACTGCTGGAACGACGCGGCGGCCGTCAGGATGGACGCGAACAGCACGGGTCGCTTGATGGACGGCAGGGTGACGTGCAGGAACCGGGAGAAGTAGCCCGCTCCGTCGACCTTCGCCGCCTCGTGCAGTTCCTCGGGCACGTCCTGCAGGGCGCTGACGGTGATGATGACCATGAACGGGTACGCGAGCCACGCCTCCGTGACGTTGTACGCGAAGAAGGCGGGCCACCGCTCGGCGAGCCACGAAACCGAACCGACCCCGAGTTCGCCGAGGATCTGGTTCGCGAGCCCGAACTCGGCGGAGCTGAAGATGCCACGCCACACCGTGACAGTGAAGATGGCCGGCAGTCCCATCGGGAGGATGATGAACGACCGCATGAGCCGCTTGCCGCGGACGCGGTCGCTCGTCACGACCATCGCGATGCCGAGGCTCAGGCCGATCTTCAGCGTGACGCTCGTGGCGACGAACAGCCACGTCACGCCGAAGGAGTTCCAGAACTGGCCGTTGATGGGGAGGGTGGCGAGCGTCTCCCCGAGCAGGACGACGTGGAACTGGCCGCCGAACAGGACCTGCGCGTAGTTCTGCAGACCGACGAACTCCGCCTCCCCGAGCGTCAGGACCGACAGCGCTCCGTCGCCCGCGAACAGCGTCGCCGGCGTGGCGTTCGTGAACGAGATGCCGACGAGATACAGCACCGGGAACAGCATGAACGCCGTGAACACGAACAGTCCGGGCAGGACGAACAGGAGCGAGACGTCCCGCTTCTCGAGGAACGGCGTCGCCTCGAACCGTCGCGCGATGCGGGAAGACGTGCTCACGTGCCTGCTACCCCCACTTGTTCCGGATGGTCTTGGCGGCCTGGTTCAGCGCCGCTTCCGGGCTGGCGTCCCCGTTGAACGCCTTGGTGAGCGCGGTCTTCATCGGCGGCCAGACCTTGTTCATCTTCGGGTGGGTCGGCATCGGCGTCCCCTGGTCGACGCTCTTCGAGAAGGCCGTCACCTGGTTCGGGAGGTCGTCGCTGCCGACGAGACTGTCGAGCACGGGGATGGCACCCTGTTTCTCGGCGCGCTTGCGGATGAGGTCCTCGTTGGTCGCGTACCACTCGATGAACTTCCGGGCGGCCTTCGTGTCCGCGCCGCCCTGTTTCATGCCCTTCGAGAAGTACCACATGGTGATGCCCGTGTAGGGTTTGGGCTCGCCACCGTCGACGGTGGGGAGCGTCGTGACCTCGTAGTTCACGTCCTTGTCGTTGAGCGTGGCGAGATACCAGGGGCCGTTGATGGCGAACGCGGCGTTGCCGTCGGCGAAGGGGGCGGCCTGGGTTTCGTACTTGGCGTCGTCCGGCATGTACGGCACGAAGTTGTCGAGTGCGAACTTCAGACCGCGGACCGTCTTTTTCTTGTCCACGCCGAGCATCGGGTCCTCGTTCGGGTCGAAGTAGTACCCGCCGAACGCCTGAAGCCACGCACTGGTGAAGTAGGGGTCGAAGGGGTAGCTCAGGCCGTACTTGTTCTGTTTCGGGGCGTGGTACTCCTCCATGATCGAGACCATGTCCGAGACCGTCTCCGGCGGCGAGTCGACGACGTCGGTGTTGTAGATGAGCGTCACCGTCTCGGCGTCGTGCGGGAGGCCGACGAGGTTGCCCTCGTACTGGATGGCCTCTCTGGCCGGGCCGATGAACTGGTCGAGGCTCACGTCGACCGCGTCGCTCTGGTCGACGACGAAGCCTCGCTCGTAGTAGTCGCCGACCCAGTCGTGAGCCCACTCGAAGGTCTTCGGCCCCTGTCCGGCGGGGATGGTGCTCGTCGTCTTCTTCTCCATCTCGGAGATGTCTGCGCCCTGTATCGTGTGTGGGGATTGCTGGTTGAACGACTTGATGGCCTGCTTGCGCTGGGGCATCTCCGTCTCGGGGAGAGAGTACCACGCCTTCGCCTTGCCGGACGACTCGCCGGAATCGGTCGTTCCGTTGGAGTTGCTCTCCTGAACGCTGGTACAGCCCGCCAGTGCCGCGATACCAGCCGCACCGCCGACGTGCTTGAGCACGGTTCTACGATCCATTGTCATGGAATAACGATGTATTATTCGTTCACGACTTAAATCATGGGATTGACCAACGCGCACCACTGGACCGGGACACGAGCGCTCGGCCGACAGGACGGCCTCGACGGGCAGTCCCGACGACCAAGGCCTGCGGGCATGACCGTAGCGTCGCGGCCCGATTCCGGCGAGCGCCTCGATCATCAAACTACTACGTAATTATACCTCACGAATCGAATATTGAGGGCAAGAACTATATTCCGTCGTCAAGAGATACCGCCAAATGGCAACTGTAACGCTCGATAATCTCAGAAAGGAGTTCGACAGCGGACAGATCGTCGCGGTCGACGACGTGTCCCTGACCGTCGAGGACGGGGAGTTCGTCACCGTCGTCGGCCCGTCCGGGTGCGGGAAGTCGACGACGCTCAGGATGATTGCGGGGCTGGAACAGCCGACGTCGGGCGCGATCCGTATCGACGACGAGGACGTCACCGACGTGCACGCGCGCCACCGCGACGTGGCGATGGTGTTCCAGAACTACGCGCTGTACCCCCACAAGACCGTCCGGCAGAACATGGCGTTCGGCCTCCGGATGAGCACGGACATGGACGAAGACGAACGCCACGAGAAGGTCGACGAGACGGCGACGATGATGGGCATCGACGACCTGCTGGACGACAAGCCGAGCGAACTCTCCGGCGGGCAGAAACAGCGCGTCGCGCTCGGCCGCGCCATCGTCCGCGAACCGGACGTGTTCCTGTTCGACGAACCGCTGTCGAACCTCGACGCGAAGCTCCGGACGAGCATGCGGACGGAGATCCAGCGACTGCAGGAGGAACTCGGCATCACCTCCATCTACGTGACCCACGACCAGGAAGAGGCGATGACGATGGGCGACCGCCTCGCCATCATGAACGACGGCGTCCTCCAGCAGACGGGCCGGCCCAGCGACGTGTACGCGAACCCGAGAAGCGAGTTCGTCGGCGGGTTCGTCGGGTCGCCGTCGATGAACAACGTCGACGTGACGGTCGAGGACGCCGGCGACGGCGTCACGCTCAGGAACGGGGACCGGTTCGCGTACTCGCTGACCGGCGAGCGCGCCGACCGAGTCGCCGACGCCAGCGTGCAGCGAGCGCGCCTCGGAATCCGCCCCGAGAACGTCGCCGTCGTCGACGACCGGGACGGCATCGGGACCACCGTCGAAGTCGTCGAACCCGTCGGGAGCGATAACTACCTCCACCTCGACCTCGGCGAGGAGTTCATCGCCAGGGTCGCCTCCGGGATAGAGCCGGAACCGGGCGAGGTCATCTACGTGACGTTCGACGAGTCGGACGTCCACCTGTTCGACCCCGAGAGCGGCGAGTCGCTCCTGTTCGACGGCGAGCGGGAACGCACCGCCGCGACGGTTTAGTCGTCCGCCGGGACCGTCCGTTCCTGGAGGAAGTCGTACTCGTCGAGCAGGGCCATCGTCGCCAGTCGCAGCGCGTGGGGCCACCCGAGCGGCGTCGCGCTGTCCGGCGTGCCGTCGTCGAACACCTGTTCGGGGAGGTACCCGCTGTCGAGACAGAGCGGTCCGTCCGGAAGGACGAACGCGAGCAGGTCCCGCGCCGTCGCGGCCATCGCGTCGGCGCGGTCGTCGCCGCGGTCCGCGAGCATCGCGGCGAGCGTCCCGGCCGCGTTGGCACCCCACGCCGTCGAGACCGTCCATATCTTCTCGCCGTCCTGTTCGCGCCGCCGCCAGCCGTCGCCCTCGTACCGAACGAGGCCGGCGACCGGTCCGTCGGGGTCGTGGAACAGTTCGTCGACGACCGTCTCGACGTGCGAGACGAGGCGGTCCAGCCGTTCGTCGTCCACGTCGCCGACCCGGTCGTACGCGCGGTGTGCCCCGACGAGGGCGAGCGTGGCGGAGTCGGCCCGTTCGTCGAGTTCGCCCGCGTCCTCGTGGTGGTCAGCGTACTCGCGCAGTGCGTAGACGCCGCGGTCGTCGACCCAGAGGTCGTCGAGCGCGTCGTACACCTCGCGGGCGCGGTCGGCCGCGCGGTCCGCGACGTCGTCGGGGTCGGTCGCCGCCAGCGCGGAGTAGGCTTCGAGGAAGGTGGCGGCCGTGTGGGCGAACCGACCGGACATGTCCTCCCACGCGTTCTGGCAGGCGACCGGTCGGCCGTCGTCGGCCAGGGTGGCGTCGAGGCCGTCGAGCGCCCGCGCCAGCACGTCGCCGTAGTTTCCGCCCTCGTCGTAGGCCGCCACGTAGGTCGTGACGCTCCCCGTCTGGTCGGCCTGGTAGTTGAGACCGTCGCCGACCTCCATCCGGCCGTTGGCCCAGCCCGGGGCCAGCGAGGCGTCGAACGGCCAGACCCGGTGCGGCCAGGTGCCGTCGTCGAGCTGCGTCTCGGCGTACACCGCCGCGCTGCGGTCGTGCCAGTCGTCGAGTCCGAGGCCGAAGTGGCGGTCCGCCTCCAGGAGGAACCGCGATATCTCGGCGTCGTCGCGGAACCACGAGTAGCCGTAGCCGCCGGAGTGGGCGTAATACGGGTCGAAGTCGGGGGCGGCGATGCGCAGGCCCGACCGGCCGGTGAGCAGGGAGAGGACGCGGCGGTCGGCGGCGATGGCCGCCGCGTGCAGTCGGTCGGCGTCGACGGGGTCGTCGACCTGCGCTTCGGCCGCTCGTTCGAGCGCCGCGGCGTCGCGGGCGGCGGCCGTCCGAACAGCGTCGAGCGCGTCGGCGCGGGGCGTCTCCTCGCGACTCGTCAGCAGCGTCGCCAGCGTCGCCGTCCCGTCCTCGGTCGGGATAACGCCGACCACGTCGCCGCTCAGCAGGTCCTCGTCGTAGGGGTTCCGCCGACCGGTCCGGGGGTACTCGGCGGGCGTCTCCTCGAGCAGTTCCGGGAACCCGCCGAACGCCGACCCCCGGACGGCCTCGAACCCGGTCGCGCTCGCGAGGAAATCGGCCTCCTCGGCGTGGTACACCTCGACCGCGTCGCCGTGGTGCAGTTGTGCGATGCGCGTGTCGCGGCCGTCGGGGGCGAACCCGAAGCCGGCGACCACGTCGAGCGCCTCGTCGGCGTCGCTCGCGTTGACGTGCGTGACGTGAACGCCGTTGACGGTGAGGTCGTACTGGGTCACGCGGCCGTGGACGGTCTCGTGGTCGGTGACGACGAGCGCCGTGCGGTCGTGGTACCGCTGGTCGCCCGCGGCATCAAACCACGTCGTCTCGGCGTCCTCCTCGTTCGCGGGGCGGACGCCGAACCGCGAGCGAGCGACGCCGGTCAACCCGACGAGCGGGTAGCTGAAGTCCCGGACCGCTCCGTCCTCGTCGACGTGGACCAGCCGTCCGTCGCGGCCGGAGAACCGACCGGTCGTCGTTCGTCGCTCACCGGGAAACCGCGTGCTGTCGTCCCGGTGGCGTTTGTAATCGTTCAGCGCGTCGCGGAGTTGCATTGGCCGAGACGTACACGCCCCTCTACTAATAACTGTGGTGAAATTGTAGTTCACAAATTTTCCACAATCCGAAAGGGTAAAAACCACCACCGGCAACCGTGGGGGTATGCCACATCCAGGACCGCCGCGATTCCTCCACGTCGGCGATTCGGTCGAACTGGCACCGCGCGCTCCCGACCCGTCGGCGACCCACCGGTGGCGCGTCACGGACAGGCCCGCAGAGAGCACGGCGACGGTCGGCGACGGCCCGGTCGTCCACCTCGCGCCGGACGTCCCCGGCACCTACCGGGTCGAACTCGACGCGCCCGACGGCGCTCACGCACAGACGGTGCGGGCGTTCCCCGACCCCCGCCGCGAGGCGCGGTTCACCGTCGCCGCGGACGACGTGGACGGGGACGTCCGGGACGTTGACCACGCTACCGTCATCGGCGCGTTCAACGACTTCACGATGGGGGTCCACCGCGCCGAGCTCGAGGGCGACGAGTGGGTTCTCGACGCGGCGCTGCCGCCGGGCGACCACGAGGCCATCTTCGCCTTCGACGACGAGTTCGACCCCTTCGCCACCGCCGAAACCACCGTCGAGGGCGCGGGACGGCCCCGCGTCCGTCTCGACGGGCGACGGGAGGGGGAGGCGGTGGTCGTCACCGCGACGGCCCGGGCCGCCCCCGACGACGCGGACCCCGACGTGGAGTTCCATCTCGACGACCGGGACGCGCTCGCGCGCGAGGACGTGACCGTCGACGGCGACGAACTGCGGGTTCCTCGCGACGCGCTCCCGGTGCTCTCCCGTGTCCACGCCGTCCCCGTCGCCGGGCGAGACACTTCGAACGCGGTCCGCCACGGCGTCGCCGACACGCTGACGATTCGCGACGGTGACGAGGTCTCCTTCGAGCGGCCCGCCGACGCGCCGGACTGGGTCCGCGACGCGACCATCTACGAGATATTCGTCCGCGAGTTCGCCGGCGAGACCGTCGACACCACGTTCGAGGAGATAGAGCGACGCGTCCCCTACATCGAGTCGCTCGGCGTCGACGTTGTCTGGCTCACCCCCGTCCTTGCGAGTCCCACCCGGCACGGCTACCACGTCACCGACTTCTTCGACACCGCCGCGGACCTCGGCACCCGGGAGGAGTTCGCGTCGCTCGTCGAGCGCTTCCACGAGGCCGACATACGGGTCGTCTTCGACCTCGTCGTCAACCACACCTCGCGGGACCACCCCGCCTTCCAGTTGCACCGCGCCGGCGTCCCCGAGTACGCCGACCGCTACGAGCGCATCCCCGCCGACCAGGACGCGTCAGACGTCGACTGGGCCGGCGACGACGCGCCGGGCCACTACTTCACCTGGACGCAGATACCGAACGTGAACTACGACTCGCTGGCCGTCCGCGAGTGGATACTCGACGTCGTCGACGAGTGGGCGCCGGTCGTCGACGGGTTCCGCTGTGACGTCGCGTGGGGCGTTCCGCACGGCTTCTGGAAGGAGGTCCGCGAGCGACTGAAGGCCCGCGACGACGACTTCCTGTTGCTCGACGAGACGGTTCCGCGCGACGCCGACTTCCGCGAGAACGAGTTCGACGTCCACTACGACACCGACCTCTACGACGCACTGCGCGACGTCGGCACCGGCGACGCGCCGGCGGACGCCCTCTTCGACGCGCTCGAGGACTCCCCGCGCGTCGGCTACCCGGACGAGGCGGTCCACATGCGCTACGTCGAGAACCACGACGAGGACCGCTACGCGACCGAGTGCGACGAGGGGACGCTGCGACCCGCCGCGGCCGCGACGTTCACGCTCCCCGGCGCGCCGATGATCTACTACGGCCAGGAGCGCGGCGTCCCCGAGCAGCGCGGGACGATGCGCTGGCACGACGGCGACGCAGCACTGACCGAGTTCCACCGCCGCCTCGTCGACCTCCGGAACGACCGTCCGGCGCTGCGCGTCGCCGGCGTCGAGCGCGTCGCGTGCGACGTTCACGACGGCGACCCCGGGCGCGTCGTCGCCTACGAGCGCACGGGCGGCGACGAACGACTCGTCGTCGTCCTGAACTTCGGCGCGGAACCGGCCACGGTGACGCTCGGGCGGGCCGTCAATTCCCGTGACCTGCTCGCCGGGGCCGACGCCAGCGCCGGCGAGCGAGCGGACGCGGTCCGGGTCCGCGACGCCGTCGTCCTGCGAGCGCGGTGAGACCGCGACGCTCCGGCCATCGGGTGATGTAAGTATCGGCCGGTCGCAACCCCCGGTATGGACGACGCGTCGCTCGAGGACCAGCTACAGCGATTCGGGTTCTCTGACAAGGAAGTGGACACCTACCTGACCATCCTGGAACTCGGGGAGGCGAAAGCGAGCACCATCGCGGACGAGGCGGGCGTCTCCAAGCGGTACGTCTACAGCATCGCCGAGACGCTGTCCGACAGGGGCTTCGTCGAGGTGAACAACCACGCCGTCCCGACGACGATACGGGCGAACTCGCCGGAGGACGTCGTGGGCGCGCTGACCGACGACCTGGAAGAGATGCGGCCGGCGCTGGACTCGCGGTTCTCGCGGACGGACTCCCGGACCGAGCGGTTCGAGGTCGTCAAGTCCCGCGTCACCGTCCTCAAGCGCATCTCGGAACTGTTGTCGCGCGCCGACACCGAGGTGACGCTCGCGATACCCTACCGCCTGCTCGACGAGGTCGCCGACGAACTCCGGGCGGCAGTCGAGCGCGACGTGCTCGTACTCCTGCTCGTCACCGGCGTCGACCCGGAGGAAGCGGTCGGCCTCGACGGACTGGCCTCGGTCGCCCGCGCCTGGGACCAGCCGATGCCGACGATGCTGACCGTCAACCAGACGGACGGCCTCGTCGCCCCCGGCGAGCTGCTCTCCCAATCCAACAGCCCGACCCAGGCCATCGTCTTCGCGCAGGAACAGCTCACCCCGGTCATCGTCGGGTCATTCCTCGGCAACTACCTCCCGATGGCGGCGGAGGTGTACACCGCCGAACCGATGGCACTGCCCGCCACCTTCCGGAACTTTCGTCAGGCGGTCCTGCAGGCGTCGCTTCACCTCCGCTCCGGCACGGAGATTCGCGCCCGCGTGACCGGCCATCCGCTGTACGACGAGGACGCCGCCGGCGAACTCGACGGCGTCGTCGTCGACGTTCGGCAGTCGCTGATAGAGCCGACGACCAGTTCCTTCCCGGTCGAGAACGCACTCGTCGTCGAGACCGAAGCGGGGACGTACAGCGTCGGCGGCGAGGGGGCGTTCGTCGAGGACTTCCAGGCCAGCGAGGTCGAACTGACGCCGGCCGAGTAGTCCGCACCGACCGAATCAACACCGGAATTAACTGTTCGCCCGCCGACGGTCCACCATGGCACTCTACGACCGGATAGCCGACCTGCCGCTGGTCGTCGACGGCGTCGAGTTCGACCAGCACGAGCGCGACACCTCCAGCGGATTCACCCGCGTCACGACCGAGATCGCCCTGCACGGCGAGGGCGCGACCGGCCGCGGCGAGGACGTGACCTACGACGAGGACGACCAGCGGTCGCTCCCCGACGCCGACCTCGACCTCTCGGGTGAGTACGAGTTCGACGAGTTCTCCCGAACGGTCGGCGAACTGGACCTCTTTCCGACGGGACCCGGCCGCGAGGACTTTCGCGACTACCGCCGCTGGGGGTTCGAGAGCGCCGCGCTCGACCTGGCGCTCCGGCAGGCCGGCGAGCGCCTGGCCGACGCGCTGGACCGTGAGCCGAACGCGGTGCGGTTCGTCACGAGCATGGGACTGGGCGACCCGCCGACCACCGACCGCGTCGAGCGCTGGCTGGAGCACGACCCGGAACTGGAGTTCAAACTCGACGCGACCTCGGAGTGGACCGACGACCTCGTCGCCGACCTCGCCGACACCGGCGCAGTACGCGTCGTCGACATGAAAGCCCAGTACGGCGATGCGGAGGTGAACCAGCGACCGGACGCCGACCTCTACCGTCGAGTGCGCGACGGCCTGCCGGATGCACTCGTCGAGGACCCGGCGTACACCGACGAGACGACCGACGTGCTCGACGCCGCGCGCGAGCGAATCGCCTGGGACGCCCCCATCCACGGCGTCGAGAGCGTCGAAGCGCTGCCGTTCGAGCCGGACTGGCTGAACGTCAAGCCCTCCCGGTTCGGCAGCGTCGCCTCGCTGCTGGAGACGCTGGAGTACTGCGACCGCCGGGACATCCGTACGTACGGCGGCGGACAGTTCGAACTCGGCGTCGGCCGCGGCCAGGTTCAGTTGCTCGCCGCGCTGTTCTATCCCGACGCGCCGAACGACGTCGCGCCGCGAGCGTACAACGACCCCGAGCCGTCGCCGGGTCTCCCGTCGAGTCCGCTCGACGCGCCCGCGCCGGAGGACGCGACCGGATTCCGGTGGGAGCGGTAGGCGACGGGGGCTCCGTCGCCCTCGGCGTTCGCTACGACCGTCCGACGCCCGGAACCGAGGCGGAGAGTTAATCGAGTCGATGCGGTAGAGAGCGTGATGTCGGACTCCGACGTCGACCCAGAGGATTTCGATTCGACCGAACCAGAGGAGCGAGACGTAGCCAGCGAGGCGGCGACCGACCACGAGAAGTTCCTCTCCATGCTGCCCCACTACTACCGCGGCGAGGTCGCGCAGGCGAACAGCCTCATGGACCGCCTCGACCTCACCGTCGACTGGGCCATAGCCGTCGTGACGGCGGTGCTCGCGCTCGCGTTCCAGGGCGGCGACGTGACCGCGTACCTCCTGCTGATAGGAATCGTCGCCGTCTCGGCGTTCCTGCTCTTCGACGTTCGCCGGTATCGCATCTACGACGCGACCCGGGCCCGCGTTCGTCTCCTGGAGGAGAACGTGTTCGCGAACACCTTCGACCCTGCGGGGACGCCGGTCGACGAGTGGCGGAAGGAACTCGGCACCGACCTCCGTAGGCCGACGCTGAAGGTGTCGTACCTGGAGGCGCTGTCGCGCCGACTCCGACGCGTCTACTTCCTGCTCTATCTCCTCCTCGGAGGTGCGTGGGTCTTCCGAATCACGCTCTTCGCGCCCGGAGAGCCGTGGACGGAGACCGCGTCCGTCTCCGGCGTCCCCGGCGAAATCGTCGCCGGCGTCGTGGCGATTTTCTTCGTCGTCGTGGTCGTGGTCACGTTCTGGCCGACCGGACGACGGGCCAAAGGCGAGTTCCACGGCGAGGAACCCGGGCGCTGGAAGCGGTCGGAGTAACGCAGTTCTGGGCGCTCGCTACGCGGAACGAATCTCGAAACGCGCACCGCCGCTGTCGCTCTCACGGACCTCTATCGTCCATCCGTGAGCCTCCGCGATGCCTTTCACGATGGAGAGGCCAAGACCCGAGCCGTCCGCCGCGGTGGTGTGACCGTGCTCGAAGACGGCCTCGCGCTGCTCCGGCGGAATACCCGGACCGTCGTCGGCGACGTAGAATCCGCCCCCGGTCCGGTTCGTTCCCCGAGGAGCCCCGTCCTCGCCCGACGCTGACGAGCCGGCGTCGGACCCGGCCGGGAAGTCGCCGTTCGCGTCGTCCGTTCGCGGCGGTCGCTCCGCACTCGCGGCGTCGAGCCGGCCGACGCGGACCGTCGGGGCGGGACCGGCGTGTTCGACCGCGTTGCAGAACAGGTTCTCGAACAGTTCCGTGAGCCGCCCCTCGTCCGCCTCGACCTCGACCGAGTCCGCGACGACGAGCGAGCCCTCCTCGGTCTCGACGGTCGCCCAGGCCTGACGGACCACCGGTTCCAGCTCCACCGGTTCCGTCTCGCTGACCACCTGCCCCTGTCGAGCCAGCGTCAGCAGGTCGCGGATGAGGTCCTCCATCCGGGCGAGCGCGCCGGCGGTCTTCTCGAAGTGACGGTCCTCTTCGCGCTCGCGGGCGAGTTCGAGGTGACCCTGCGCGACGTTCAGCGGATTCCGAAGGTCGTGGGAGACGGCGCTCGCGCTCGTCCGGATGCAACACGTCCCAGACCTGCATTTCGTACAGCTCCGACCGCGAGTAGCCGGTGAGCTCGCACACGCGCTGGTTGACGAACAGGAACTCCTCGTCACGGTAGATGTAGATGGCGTCGTGGCTCTGCTCGACGAGGGTGCAGTACTTCTCCTCGCTCTCCCGGAGCGCCTCCTGTGAACGGATGCGTCGCAGCGCCTCGACGGCGTGCGAGAGCAGGAGTTCTATCAGCTCCACGTCGTCGTCGAACGCGCCCACCTCCCGGGACCCCGCCTGGAAGACGCCCATCTCGCCCAGCGGGACGCTGACGAGCGAGCGGTACTCCGACTGCGCCGGGCTAGCGTCCTCCACCTCTCGCACGTCGTCGATGACGTACGACTCGCCGTTCTGTATCGTCTGGTCGGCGATACCCTCGTCGGCTTCGAGTCTGGTGTAGCCGTCGTCGGTCATCCCCGTCGAGATAGCTTTCGGCACGATGTAGCCGTCCTCGACGACGTCGACGCCGCAGATGTCGAACTCCAGGATGCCCTCGGCAGCCTCGACGGTCAGGTCGTATATCTCGTCGGCGGTCTGGCAGGCCACCATCTCGGAAGCGATCTCGTGGAGTTCCTCCGTCTTCTGCTTCTCGTCGCGCAACTGCCGTTTGATGTCCTCGTGTTCGGCGATGCTCCGGAGCACCCCGACCGTGCCGCGGAACCGGTCGCCGTCGTTGAGGAGTCCGATGCGCATCTCGCAGGGAATCGACGCTCCGTCGGCCGTGTGGAGGGTCATCGGTAGTTTCCCCACGTCCCGCTCGTCGTCGCGCAGGAGGTCGCGGATAAGCCGTTCGCCCTCGGCGACGTCCCCCTCGCTCAGCAGTACCGAGACGTGTTCGCCGACGAGCTCCTCCCGGTCGTAGCCGGAGAGGTCTTCGAGCGTATCGTTGACCGCGGTGATGGTCCCCGACCGGTCCAGCGTGTACACTCCGTCGCCCATCGCCTGGACGATGGAACGGTAGCGGTCGAACTTCCGTCGCGGCCGACTGCGGTCGGTCACCGAACGGCGAACCTCCGCGAGAACCGCGTCGACGCGGTCTCCGTCGATGTCGGCCGGGACGTACCCCGTCACGCCGGCCGCAACGGCGTCGGCCGCGACGCGTTCGTCCCCCGAAGTGGTACAGAGGACGAACGGCAGGTCGGGGTGCCGGTCCCGAATCCGCTCCAGTAGCGCGAGACCGTCACTCTCCGGGAGTGCATACCCGCTGACGACGCAGTCGGCCGTCCCCTCCGCCAGCGCGTCCAGGGCCGTCTGCCCCGTAGCGCTGGTCACCGACATATCACCCGATTGACCGTCGAGTTCAGCGGGCGGCGCGCCCGTGTCGGACAGAGGGTCTACGTGCAGCACCCGGATTTGATCCGTCATTGTCAGGACTTCTTGGTCGTCTATCGTACTCCACCCCTAAAAATTGATACTATTCCTAAGTGGTAGTTGTCACTTGCCACGATAGGGCGTGGCACTGAAATTCTAGAAAGCTATCCAGATAGCTCTCTGTATATCCGACAGAGTCGACCGAGACCGGCGCGCTCGCCGATGGAGTTTTGACCCGCATCCCACCGGGACGAGGGCACGCGTCCGGCCCACGGGCTTTTGAGCGTCCTCGACGGAACCTCGGCCGTGCACCTGCTCGTCGCCGCACACGACCTGTATCCGGACTCCGGGTCCGGCGGTACCGGTCGCTACGTCTACGAGACAGCGCGTCGCCTCCTCGATCGCGGACATCGCGTCTCGGTCGTCACACGACGACGCGGGGATGCACCGCCGCGCGGTACCGTCGACGGAATCGACGTCTACCGTTACGACATCGACATCGCCGGCGAGCGGGGGGACCGCGTGCTCCGCCAGTTGCCCGGCGCGCTCCGGCGCGTCGCCGACGCCGTGACCGAAGCGAACCGTCGCGCGCCCGTCGACCACGTCAGCTTCCAGGGACCCGTCACCTCGCTGTTCGTCGACCGGTGCGTCGACGATTCGGTCCCCCGCTCCGCCACCTTCCACAGTCCCTGGCCGACCGAGTACCGCATCCGCGCTCGCGAGGAGAGCGGCGTCTCCAACCCCCGGCGCGAACTCAACGCTCGCGCCCGCGCCGCCGTCGAGCGGTACGTCCTCGGGCAGGCGGACCACGTCGTCACGCTGAGCGACTACATGCGCGAGCAGTACCGTCGCGTGTACGACGCGCCGGCTCAGGCGAGCGTCATCCCCGGCGGCGTCGACGTCGAGCGGTTCGAACCGGCCGTCGACGACCGGTACGACGTCGAGGGCGACCCCGCGCTGCTGACGGTGCGCCGACTCAGCCCTCGGATGGGTCACGACCTGCTGATCGACGCCTTCGCGCGGGTCGCCGACGACCATCCGGGCGCACACCTCCACGTCGCCGGCGACGGCCCGCTGCGGGCGGACCTGGAGCGCCGCGCCGCCGACCGCGGCGTCGCCGACCGGACCACGTTCCACGGCTACGTCCCCGACGCCGACCTGCCGGGCGCGTACGCCGCCGCCGACCTGTTCGTCCTGCCGACGACGCAACTGGAGGGGTTCGGCCTGGCGACCCTCGAAGCGCTGGCCGCGGGCACACCCGTCGTCGCCACCCCGGTCGGCGGGACGACGGAGGTGCTCGATGGGCTGGACGACGCCGTCCCGGCCGACCCGCTCGCCAGCGAGGCGACGCCCCCCGCGCTCGCCGACCGACTGGACTCGTGGCTCGACCTCCCGGACGAGAGACTGCGGGCCGCGGGCGGTGCCAGCCGAACGCACGCCTGCCGGAACTTCACCTGGGAGTCGACCGTCGACTCGCTGGAACGCTTCTACGAGAGCAGGCTCCGGGAGTGATTCCTGCGCGTCTCTCCCCCGGTGGAGGGGCGTCGACGCGACAGGGTCACTCGTAGCGCAGCGCGTCGATGGGGTCGACGCGGGCGGCGCTCCAGGCGGGATACAGTCCGGTCACGACGCCGACGCCGATACCGACGACGACGGCGATGGGCACCCACTCGACGGCGAACACCAGCGGCAACCCGACGTACTCGGTGGCGAGGTAGCCGCCGAGCGCGCCGAGCGCGACGCCGAACAGCGAGCCGAAGACGCCGAGCAGCACCGCCTCCAGCAGGAACAGCTGGAGCACGTCGCTGTTCTGCGCGCCCACCGCTTTCATGATGCCAATCTCCCGCGTCCGCTCCGTCACCGACACCAGCATGACGTTGGCGATGCCGAGCGACGCGACGACCAGCGAGACGACGGCGATGCTCGTGACGAACGTCGTCAGCGTGTTCAGTATCTCGCGCACCTGCTCCACGAGGTCCTCGTCGGTCCGAACGTGGAACGAGTACGCGTCCGGGCGGAGCGTCGCGGCGTCCGAGTTCCGCCGGAGGTAGCGCCGCACCTGCCGCTTGGCCGCCGGAACGTCCTCGTGATCCTCGGCGACCACGGTCAACAGCGGGTAGACGCGCTGGTCTACCCCCTGCGAGGGGCTCTCGACCGTCTGGCCGTAGAAGGGGTCCGTCGGCACGTACACCCGGGGCACGCTCGACTGGCCCTCGAACTGGTCGGTTCCCTGCGAACTGTTGAGGACGCCGGCCACCGTCGCCTCGACCCGGCGGCCGTCGGAGAGGCGAACGGTCACTCGGTCGCCGACCGACGCCGTCCGATCGAACATCCGCGCCGCGAGCGGGTTGAGCACGACCTGCCGGCTCCCCTGCTCGAACGGGCCGCCGGCCGCGAACTCCTGGCCGTCGAACTTGGCCGGCGTGGTGGCGACGACGTTGCTCTGGCTCACCGTGTTCCCGCGGTACGTGACCGAGGCGGTGGCGACGAAGCCCCGCGGTACGACGTCCGCCACCCCGTCCAGCGAGCGAATCGCAGTGACGTCGTGGCTGGTGAACACGGGCTGGGCGGACGCCCCGGGCTGGCCGTTCGACTGGCCGGCCCAGGCGTACATGTTCGGTGCGCTGTCGCCCGCGACCTGGGAGACGATGTCGGCCTGGAGGCTCGTCCCCAGCGTGGCCAGCGTGACGACGGCGGCGATGCCGATGACGATGCCGAACGCCGACAGCGACGACCGAATCCGGTGGCTCCCGATGGCGCGGAGGCTCATCCGCAGCGTCTCCGCCGGGTCCATCAGCGCGCCTCCTCGACCCGGCGCGGCGTCTCGACCTCCTCTATCTCCTCGATTTGACCGTCCAGCAGGTGGACGATGCGCTCGGCGTGTTCGGAGATGTGACGCTCGTGGGTCACCATGAGGATGGTGTTGCCGTCGTCGTGGAACTCCTGGAACAGGCCCATTATCTGGCGACCGGTGTCGCTGTCCAGGTTCCCCGTCGGCTCGTCGGCGAGGATGATGGCGGGGTCGTTGACGAGCGCACGGGCCAGGGCAACCCGCTGGCGCTGCCCGCCGGAGAGTTCGTTCGGACGGTGGTCCTCCCGGCCCCGGAGACCGACGCGGTACAGCAGCTCCCGCGCCCGGTCCCGGCGCTCCGACCGTCCGACTCCCCGGAACACGAGCGGAAGCGCGACGTTCTCGACGGCTGTGAGCCGCGGCATCAGGTTGAACGTCTGGAAGACGAACCCGACCTCTTCCCCCCTGACGGTCGTGCGTTCGCTTTCGGACAGTTCCGTCACCTCTCGGTCGTTGACGTAGACGGTCCCGTCCGTCGGCGTGTCGAGACAGCCGATGAGGTTCAGAAGCGTACTCTTGCCCGACCCGCTCGGCCCCATCACCGCCGTGTACGAGCCCCTGGGAATCGACAGCGTCACCCCGTCGAGCGCGTGAACTTCTTCTCCGAGCTGGTACGTCTTTCGCACGTCTCGTAACGTCACCGCGTCGCCCGGCCCCCCATCGGACCCGGCAGCCGGATGGCTGTCGGCCATGTACGCAGTAGCATGCCGAGCATCTAAATCCTGGCCCATCTCCCGGGGGCGCACCGCGAAAAATTAACTCCGCGGGGGCGGACCCCTGCGACGGAGCGGTCCCGGTCGCACGAGCGACGGCACGCCGCCGACGCGACCGCCGATTCGGCGGGGGACGACCGTTCGCCCCGAACCGCCCGAACGTCCCGGACCGCCGGGGGTTCGTGGCCGCGCACGCATACGTGTCAGCCGATAGTCCGGAAGCAGTACGTTCTTTGGCACCAGCGACCTATCTCGGTAGGGGAAATGGGGGGTCGGCTAGTCAGCGTCTCGCTTCTCGTGCTCGTCGTCGGGAGCGTCGTCGCCGGGAGCGTGCTGGCGAGCAGGACCGTTCGCGCGGAGCGCGTCGACGGAGTCGACGCGGCCACGACGGGGACCGCCGACATCGAACGAGACAGCGTCTTCATCCGGGTCGACGTGGCCGAAAACGGGACGGCGCAGTGGCGCATCGAGTATCGAACCCGACTCGACGACCCGAACATCACCGCGGCGTTCGAGAACCTCCAGCGGGACATCCGCTCGAACCGGACGGCGTACAGCCGAGGCTTCTTCGACGGTATCCGCGGGACCATCGCGGCCGCCGAGAACGCCACCGGTCGCGAGATGGCCGGGACCAACTTCGGCGTCGAGAGCGAGGTGCGACGGCTCCCCCGGACGTACGGCGTCGTCGTCTACCGGTTCACGTGGCACGGGTTCGCGGCCGTGACCGGCGACCGCATCCGGGTCGGAGACGCCCTCTCGGGGTTCTTCCTCGACAGGAACGAGCGGATGCTGGTCTCGTGGCCGAGCGGATACGAACTGGCCGAGGTACGCCCGCCGGCCGACGCCCGCCGGAAGGACGCCGTCGTCTGGCGCGGGCCGGTCGACTTCGGTCCACGCGAGCCGCGGATGGAGATGGCCAGGTCGACCGGATTCGCCCCCCACAGACTCGGAATCGCCCTCGTGCTCGTCGCGCTCACGACGGTCGTCGGTGGCTTCTGGGGGCTGTATCGGCGGCGCGGGACCACGCCGCTCCAGGCGGTGCGACGACTCGCGGGCGCGACCGACGACGGACCGACCGACGACCCCGACCCGGAGCTGTTGAGCAACGAGGAACGGGTCGTCGACGTTCTCGAACGCCACGGCGGGCGGGCGAAACAGCAGGCGGTCGTCGAAGAACTCGGCTGGACCGAGGCGAAGACCAGCCAGGTCGTCACGCAACTCCGGGAGGACGGAACGATAGAGAGTTTCCGGCTCGGACGGGAGAACGTGCTGTCGCTCGCGGACGATGACGACTAACTCGCGCGAAACGGACGGTACAGCCAGCTTACTCGCCCGGACTATCGTCGGTGTATTTCATCGATGACGGCGTATCGACGGGCGATGCGACGAACACTGCTCCTCTGGATCGTAGTCGGGGTCCTGCTCGCCGCCACGACGCCGACCACGGTCGCACAGGAGCGGTCCTGCGCGGAGTTACTGCGCGAGGGCACCGTCACGAGCGAACCGGGAGAGCAACTCGCCGACGTGGTCGGGGCACAGGAGTCGGCGGTCGAGACGGAGATAAACGACCGCTGGTTCGACGCCAGACTCGCCAACGCCACGACGGTCGAGGAACGGGCCGACATCGTCGCCGACGAGCGCGAACGCATCGAGGAACGGCTGGAGACGCTCGAAGACTGCCGTCGGCAGCTGGCCGAACGACGGCGGAACGACGCCGTCGGCGAGGAGACGGTTCGACGGTGGCGAGACGGACTCGAGACGCGGAGCGCGGTGCTGCATCGGCGCGTCAACGAGACCGCCGTCGAGGCCGGGAAACTCCCCGCGACCGCGCGCGAAGGACACGACCTCACTCCCGAGGCCCTCACCGACCTCGAACGACGAATCGTCGAACTGCGCGAGTCGCTCGAAGAAACGGCCAGAACGACCACACCCGGGTGACCCGGCCGCGTCGGTCTTCGTCCGGTCGTCGAACCGGCTTACTGGTCGAGTTCGAGCGTGACCGTCAGCGGCCCCTCCGTGGAGTCGAAGACGAGCGACCCGGAGTAACGGTAGTCGTCGGTGCCGCGTCCGCCGACGGCACCGCTGACCTTCGTACCGTCGACGACGGAGTCGCCACCGTCCGCGTTCGGTCCTTTCCTGACCCGTCCCGTCACCCGGAACCGGTAGCTGACATCTTCGCCCTCCGCCTGTATCGTGATTCCGTTCGGCAGGGCCGGCTCCTTCGCTTTCTTCGTTCTCTTCTTCTCGACCCTCTTCCCGTCGACGACGACGTCGACGTCGCCTTTCAGTATCTCGAACGAGGTGATCTCTCCGGAGAACTTGAACTCGTCGAGTTCCCCCTTGGTGTCTATCCGTCCGAGAACCGTCCGGTGGCCCCGTATCTCATCCGACGCTCCCGCGCTCGGTCGCCTCGCCACTTCGCCGCTGACCGTGAACCTGTACCTGGCGGGCACGGTCAGTGCTTTCACGGTTATCGTTCGAGGCTTCGGGTGGCCGCTGGCCTGACCCGAGAGCAGGCCCCCGGCGACCCCTGCGGCGGTCGTGCCCTTCAGGACGGTGCGTCTGCTAACCGCTCCGTCGGTCGCGTCGCGTTCCTCGTTGCGTTCGTC
Source organism: Halomicrococcus pelagicus (assembly GCF_050954125.1). Lineage (NCBI taxonomy): Archaea > Methanobacteriati > Methanobacteriota > Halobacteria > Halobacteriales > Haladaptataceae > Halomicrococcus > Halomicrococcus pelagicus. The sequence continues at coordinate 63,050 of NZ_JBPBWC010000015.1, forward strand.
GGTCATCCCCATCCCCCGCCACGACTGCAACGGGCGGACCCGTCAACCCCGGTCATCGTCACCGTCGATAGCGTCGGGTTCAGCCGAATCAATCCCGCTTTCGAGCGGAAACGACCGATTTACGCTGACGTCCGGCGACCAATCGTCCGTTTTTCGACGCGCCCCGTCGACGGAGCGACGCTGCTCGGACGTCGCGTCGGACGCTACTCGGCGGACCCGCCGGCGACCCGGTACTCGTCTAGCCACGGCGGCGCGGCGCGGTCCTTGCGCCACTCGAAGAGGTCGCGCTTCTCGTTGGCGTAGTATCGCCGGTAGGCGTCGACGTAGTCGTCGGCCGTCCACTCGCCGGTCACCTGCGGCGGGTCGCCGGGGGTGCCGGGCCAGTCGAGGGCGGCGACGCGTTCGCAGTCGAGTCCCAGGACGGTCTCCCACGAACCGTGGCGGTCGTCCGGTTCGTGGTCCCAGCGGTACTGCCACTCCTCGTGGGCACGGGCCGTGTACTCGTAGAGGTACCGCCAGTTCTCGTGTGCGCGTGCGGCCCACTGGGTGAGAGGATGGTCGGCGTGCGTGAAGTAGAGGTCCTCGCGTTCCGCCTCGTCGCCATACCCCCGCAACTGGACGGCGGTCGTGAGCACCATCGAACACTCGAAGACGCTGCTGGTGACGTGGCTGTCCACGAGCCACCGGGCGGCCTGCGCGAGGTCGCGGTCCAGCCAGAACGCGTTGACCACGTCCGGCAGTTCGAACCGCGCCGGGTTAGGGTCGTCGGCCGACGACGACGAAGGTCACGCCCATCGGCCGGTCCGGACGAACTCGGGGGGCTCTCCCGCTCCGCTGTCCTCGTAGCCCAGGTTCCGGAGCGCGTACAGCGCGTCGGTACGGGAGTACGTCTCACGGTCCGTGACGGGGCGGCCGCCGTCGGTGTACTCCGCGGTGCGTGCGACCAGTTCGTCCAGCGCGAACCCGACGTCCGACGCACCGGCGAGGTCGTCCAGCGCCCGCTCGACCGGCGCGTCCGCGCGGTCGACGTCGTACGCCGCGACCTTGGCGGCGACGCGCTCGCGGAGGTCGCGGTAGGTCCGGCGACCGCACGCGTCGGGGCTCCGGACCTCGCGAACGCGGTCGAGGAGTCGCCGGTTCGCCGCGACCGCCTCGTCCCACCGCTCGACCGCCCGAACCGCGAGCGCCTCGAGGTCACCGGGGTCGGCGACGAGGTCGTACCCTTCGGGCACACAGTCGTAAATCCAGGGCTCGTCCCGCAGGAGCAGGACCTGGCCGCTCGCGGCCTGTTCGAACGGCGTCCGGGCCATCGTCTCGTACTCGCTGGCGCAGACGGCGAGGTCGCCCCGCGAGAGGGCGTCGCGGTACTCCGCCGGGGACGCCTCGGAGCGGGTCTCGACCCACGGCAGGGCGGCGTACTCCTCCGGAATCGCCTCCATGCTCGTCATCACGGTCCGGACGCCGAACCGCTCGTGCAGCGTCTCCGCGACCCCGAGCACGTCGTCCGCGCACTTCTTCTCCCACAGCGAACCGGCGACGTGGAGCCACTCGGGGCGGTCGGCGTACGACTCCTCGAACTCGCCGAACGCGATGGGGCTGCCCGCCTCCACGGCCTCCCCGAGCGTCACCTCGACGAGCGCGGGGGCCAGCAGGTCGGCGGCGTGCTCGCGGAACGCGGCGGCGTCGACCCCGGCGGTGAACCAGACGCCGTCGGCGAACGCCGCCCCGGCGAGTTCCATCCCCATCTGGAGGCGCTCGCGGTACCGACAGTAGCGGAACTTGAACGGAACCTGGAGGTCGTGGACGTTCGCCACCAGGTCGAAGGGCGCGACGTCGGCCGCCCAGTGGTCGGTGTGGACGAGCAGCCACTTCTGGAGCGTGACTCGGCCGGTCCGTCGCTGGTCGACCACCGCGTCGACGTACCCGCCCCGCTCGTAGACAGCGTCGGCCAGCGCGGTCAGTTCGGCCTCGGTGTAGCCGTGTTCGGTGAACGCGGTTCGCTCGGGATGGTCGGCGAGGAACGGTTCGGCCTCCACGAGGGTGACGCGCTCGCGGTCGGCCAGCACGTCGGCGCGGTCGTAGCCCGCTCGCTCGCGGGGCGGCAGCAACCAGTAGACGTGGAGATGCTCGTCGCGACGGAGCCACTGTTCGACCCACGTCACCGCGTCGCTGAGCGTCCCGCTGCTGCTGGCGTCTCCTGGCCGGTAAATCTCCGGTACGACGAGCACGCGCATCGGTTCTCACCGCGTCGCCACCGAGTACGACGGAGAGCCGTTTGTATCTCCGGGCCGTCTTCGGGATCCCGGTCGGCGAGCGCCTCCTTCGTTCACATGTCAACCCGACGCTTCTCGCCGCTGGCGCGCGTCGGGACGACCATGCCAGACGACTCCGACCGCGTGGAACCGCCGGAACTCGACCCCAACGAGGTACTGTACGTCGACGACGACCGCTTCGCCGCCGACAACGTCGCCATCGTCACCGGCGCGGCCTCGGGCATCGGGCGCGCCACGGCGTTCGCGCTCGCCGCGAACGGCCTGACCGTGGTCGGGACCGACGTGGACGAGGCGGGTCTCGACGGGACCGCCGAGCGCGTCGCCGACTGCGACCTCGACGGGCGCGTCGCGACGGTCGCCGCCGACCTGACGGACGCCGACGAGATAGCGGCCCTCGTCGACGCCGCGGCGGACGAGGGGACGGTGAAGTACCTCGCGAACGTCGCCGGACTCCAGCACGTCGACCCCATCGAGGCGTTCCCGGCGGAGCGGTTCGACCGCCTCCAGGACGTGATGGTCCGCGCGCCGTTCCTGCTCGCGAAGGAGTGTCTCCCCCACATGCGGGCCAGCGAGGACGGGACGGGATGCGTCGGCAACATGGCCTCCGTCCACGGCCACTACGTCACCAGCGACAAGGTGGCGTACAACGTCGCGAAGTTCGGCATCCGGGGGCTCACGCAGTCCATCGCCGCCGAGGGCGACGGGAGCGTCCGCTCGTTCTCGGTCAGCACGGGCTACGTGAAGACGCCGCTCGTGACGGACCAGATTCCGGACACCGCCGAGCAGCGCGGCATCTCGGTGGACGAGGTGGTCGAGGATGTGATGCTCGGGCAGTCCCGGGCGTCGGAGATGATGACGCCCCTGGAGGTCGGCAACCTCTTCGTCTTCGGCTTCTCGAAACACGCCGGCCACCTGAACGGCGGCGACCTCACCGTCGACGGCGGGATGACGCTGACGTACGAGTGACCTACTCCTCCAGTTCGTCCAGCGCCTCGACGACGCGTTCTATCATCTTGCGCTGGCCGCGCCGGAGGTTCTTGGATACGGCCGGCTTGGAGACGCCGAACTCGTCGGCGAGGGCGCCGAGCGTCGCCGACCGCGGACTCTGGAAGTAGCCGTCCGAGACGGCGGTTTCGAGGGTCTCGCGCTCCACGTCGGAGAGGTCGCGACAGCCCTCGATGAGCGTCATCGCCGCACCCGCGTTCTGGACGAGCGACTGGAGGTCCGTGACGTCGGTCGACTCGCGGGAGACCACGTCGAACTCGTTGTTCCACTCCAGTTCCGAGAGCGCGCCGTCGGCGGTGTCCTCGTGGTCGAAACCGACGTGCCACAGTTCGCTTCCGTCCTCGATGTAGAACGGACCGGTGATGTAGCCGTCGTGGTCGCGGATGGCCCGCATCGCGTCGGTTTCGCCGATGGTCGTCCTGATGTGGGCGACGTCGTCCTGCTTGGAGAGCAGCGAGCAATCGCGCATGTTGTCGTGGTCCTGGAGCGACTGCAGCCCGGAATCGAGCTCCCCCCGGTCGTCGCCCTCGACCACCAGCCGGGTCTCCAGTTCCCGCGCTCCCCGGTCGAAGTCCCAGTGGATGGCCGAGTAGGTCACGCCGTGGTCGTCGGACGTGTCGATGAACGGGCAGTCGTACTGCTCCATGTCCATCGTGATGTCTATCATGGGTGCCCTGCCTTGCTAACGCGTTCCATACGTCAGCACTGTTAAAATAGTTTCTCTCTATCACGGCGAGCGTGCGAGTTTCGGTGGCGTCACGCCATCACCAGCCGGACGACCACGGCGACGACGAACAGGCTGCCGAGCAGCCACAGTCCCGCGAGCACCGCGGTCGCGCTCCCGATCCCCCGGGAGCGGGCGGACTGGTAGGTACCCCAGAAGACGTAGCCGCCGAACACGGCGGCGGTGACGAGACCGAGGGCGAGCCACGCCCCCTGGCGGACCGGGCCCGTCGCGCCCCCGACGAGCACGACGGCGGCCGCCGCTCCTCCGAGCGCGAACACCAGGAACCCGACGAACCACGCGACGGGGCTGCGGGCCGCGTCCGCGACCACGTCGAAGCCGTCGCGGCGGTCCCGCGCAGCGCGGGCGGGACGCGCCGGACCGGCGACCCGCCAGTCGAACGAGCGAGCGAGCGCGACGACCACGCCGACTAGGACGAGACCGAACACGACCGCGCTGGCAAGGTGACCGGGAGACGCCATACGTAACGTACTATCGTGTACGTCTTCGAGCATAAGCGTTTCTCTCGACTCGTCGAGAGAGCCCTGCACTGCCGAAATCCGACGAACGGGAGAACCTCAACCTTTACTCCCTCGGGTTCGGTTCGACACGTATGAAACTGCGCTGGGACGAAATAACACACGTCACGAAAGCCGACCCGGCGAAGGACCTTCCACCGGACCTCGGGGTCCTCGACCGGACGGACGCGGTGATGGTCGGAGGGTCCGACGGGGTCACGGTGGAGAACACGCTCGACACGATTCGGGCCATCAAGCGACGGTTCCCGGAGAAACCGGTGTTGCAGGAGCCGTACAGTTCGAGCCACGTCTCCACGAACACGATGGAGGCGGCGGACTGCCTCGCCGTCCCCGCGGTCTACAACGGTGACAGGGAGCACTTCGTCGGGAAGCACGTGGACATCTTCACCGAGGTCGGAAGCAAACCGGAGGAACTGCTCGGAACCGGGCTACCCGTTCTCGGCGACCTCATCGCGTCGAAAGGCCTCGACGCCGTCTCGCAGATGACGAACGAAATCGTCGGCGAGGGATACGTCGTTCAGAACCCGGCGTCAACGGCAGCGGACGTCACGGGCGCCGACGAACCCTACACGGGCGAAGAGGTGGCGGGTGCAGCGCTGGCGACGGAGGCCTTCTACGGCTTTCCCGTGTTCTATCTCGAGTACTCCGGAACCTACGGCGGCCCCGATGACGTGGAGGCGGCGGCGACGCACCTCGACGACACGGTGCTCCTCTACGGTGGCGGTATCGACGGCGAACGCCGGACGCGGGAGATTCTGGACGCCGGTGCCGACGCCGTCGTCGTCGGAGACTGCTTCCACGACGACCCCGCGAGTTTCCTGGAGACGATTCCCTCGTGACAGACGTCCGGGCCTCCGACGGAGTGCCGCGCGGCGTCCGCCGGCCGCCGAGCGAATGCACGCTCGTTTCGCCCCGGCCCCCGACGGAACGTGCTCGGGTCGCTGACCCGGGCCGTTCAGGCCTGTTTCAGCTTCTGCTGGAACTTCTCGCGCACCTTCTCGACCTTCGGCGCGGCGTGCATCTGGCAGTACGCGTCGTTGGGATTCTTCTCGAAGTAGTCCTGGTGGTTCTCCTCCGCGCGGTAGAACGTCTCCAGCGGCTCGATCTCCGTCACCACGTCGTCGTCGTACTCCTCGTCGAGCGCCTCGACGTACGCCTCGACCCGCTCGCGCTGTTCGTCGTCGTGGTAGAGGACGATGGAGCGGTACTGGGTGCCGACGTCCGGGCCCTGGCGGTTGAGCTGGGTCGGGTCGTGGGTGGCGAAAAACACCTCCAGTAGCTCGTCGTAGGTGATGACCTCGGGGTCGTACTCGACCTGGACGACCTCCGCGTGGCCGGTGTCGCCCGAGCAGACCTGCCTGTAGGACGGGTTCTCGACGTGACCGCCGGCGTACCCCGAGGTGACGGACGCGACCCCGTCGAGTTCCTTCATCGCCGCTTCGGTACACCAGAAACAGCCGCCGCCGAACGTCGCGCTACGGGATGTCTCGCTCATACCCGTGGTTGGAGTCCGAGTCTCATGTATCTGACGAGCAGTTCGAGCCGTCACCGGAGGGACGCCGGCTATCCGGAGACCAGCCGGTCCGCGAGCGCGGGGAGGACGTCGGTCACGTCGCGCTGGAGGACGAACGCCGCGCGTTCGTCGAACGGCGTCGGTTCGAGGTTGACGACCGCCGTGGTCGCGCCGGAGCGGGCCGCGATGCGGGGGAGCGACGCCGCCGGTTCGACCGTCAGCGACGACCCGACGGCGAGGAAGACGTCGGCGCGTTTCGCCCACGACCGGGCCATCGAGAGGTCCGTCTCGGGGAGGTGCTCGCCGAACAGCACCACGTCGGGCTTCAGCAGACCGTCGCAGTCGTCGGCATCGCAGCGCGGTGGGCGTTCCTCGCCTGCGCGCACCCGTTCGTGAACCGGTCCGGCGTCGAACCGCTCGCCGCAGGTTTCGCAGACGACGCGGTCGGCGTTGCCGTGGAGTTCGACGAGGTCGGCGGGGGTGCCGACGTGCAGACCGTCGGTGTTCTGCGTGACGACGGCGTCGAGGTGGGCGGCGGCGGCGAGGTCGTTGAGCGCCTCGTGAGCCGCGTTCGGCGCGATATCCTCGCCGAACATCGTCTCGTGGAGGTCGACGCGGTCCGCCCAGAAGCCGGCGGGGTCGCTCCGGAAGCGGTCGTAGTGGAAGTTCTCGGGGTCGAACCGGTTCCAGACGCCCGACTCGCCGCGGAAATCCGGGACGCCCGAGGCGGTGCTGACGCCCGCGCCCGTGAACGCGACGACGGTGTCGGCGTCGCCGACGGCGGCCGCGAGTTCGGTCATGGTTTCGGTCGCGTCCATCACGTCCGAACGATGGCGGATGCGCCCCGTATAGCTGTCGTCCGGGACCGCCAACCGTGGCTCACGAGGCGCTCGACGAACCAGCAGTTATATCCAATTAGGGCCACTGGTGGACAGTGGAGTTTAACACAATGGCAACCGGTACGGTCGACTTCTTCAACGACAACGCAGGCTACGGTTTCATCGAGACGGACGAGATTGACGACGACGTGTTCTTCCACATGGAGGACGTCGGCGGCCCCGATCTCGAAGAGGGACAGGAAGTGGAGTTCGACATCGAGGAGTCCGAGAAGGGCCCACGAGCGGCGAACCTCGAACGGCTGTAAGAGGTCCTGAGAGGGCTTCAGTCGTCGAACCGAGCCCACGGAGGACGTCTGGAACAGGGCGGCGAAAGCGAGGGCGGAGAGCCGCGCTTCTGGGAGACACCCGACCGACACCGGCGGGTGGAGACCCGCCTCGGTGAGCGACGCCTCGGCGGCGTGGCGGCGGCCGCTTTCTCGCAGCCAACGGGGTTTTACCGTCGGCGCTCGACTCGTTATTAGTGAATTCTAACGAAGTCCGTCGAGAGTGGGCAGAACGGTCGGGAGAGTACTCTCCGGACTACTACGCCTACTACGGCCCGGACGAGAAGAGCGAACTCGTTCGCGTCTACTGTGACTCCTCCGTCGAACCCGACGCGGCCGTCCTGGAACTCGGCTGCAGCTCGGGTCGGCATCTCTCACATCTCCTCGAACACGACTACGAGAACCTGCACGGCATCGACGTGAACGAGGACGCCTTCGCCGTGATGGAGCGGACCTACCCCGACCTCGCCGAACGGGGAACCTTCTACCTCGACGCCATCGAGGACGTCGTCACGGAGTTCGACGACGGTCAGTTCGACGTCGTCTACTCCGTCGAGACCCTGCAACACATTCACCCGGACGACGAGTGGGTGTTCGGCGAGTTGGCGCGCATCACCGACGACCTGCTCCTCACGGCGGAGGTCGAGGGAAACGATGAGTACGGGTCCGCCGACGAGTTCGGCGTGAACTACGTCAACGACGAGTTCCCACTGTACTACCGGAACTGGCGGCACGTGTTCGAAGAGCAGGGGTTCGCGGAGGTCGACAGCGAATCGCTCAAGCGAGACGTCCTCCGTGCGTTCCGACCGACGGCGGATTGACCGTCGGAACGGTTGCCCAGCGGCAGTTTCGCCAGTGCTGTCACGTCCGCCGTCCCGTTTATCCCCTCGACGGTCGATGACTCACCCATGTCGACCCTACTCGCGGGCACCGACGCCCCGGAGACGAGCGAACGGCTTTGTGACTACCTCGAAACGCGGCTCTCGGCCGACGACACCGTTCACGTCCTCAACTCGCTGCCGGGCGGCAACGACGAGGAACTCGTCGAAGACGGCCGGGAGGCGCTGACGGTGTTCGAAGAGCGACTCGGCGACCGCGTCGCCGTCGAGACGTACCAGAACACCAGCGCGTCGGACCCGGCCCACGACCTGCTGACGCTCGGCGACGAGCACGGCGTCGACGAACTCGTCATCGGCCTGAGCCAGAAGCGAAGCCCGGCCCAGAAGGTCGTGTTCGGTAGCATCACCCAGTCGGTGCTCATGCAGACGAATCGCCCCGTCGTCGGCGTTCCGCTCCCGGACTGAATCGCCCCCAGTGCGGCGACCCGGTTAAACCCCCCGATTGATGATGCAACCCACGTTTTCAGACGCTGGGAACGGCCCCGGCGATTAAGAGGGGGGCACACCTACTCCGGGCCAACGGCCGCCCGCCGGCGACGACGATTACTGCACGTCGACGACCGACCGAACCGCGCTCCGAACGACGCTCTCCACACATCCATGGACATCCTACATCAAGCTCTCATCGGAACCGCTCTCGGAGTCCTCCTGCTCGGCGGTGTAGCGCTACTGAAACGCCCGCTCGACGCCCGACCGCGTTCGGACGTCGGGACGTCGTCCGACGGTGGTGAGCGGGTGGACGACTCGCGGACCTCCCCGGACCGTCGAACCGACGGCGGTGAACGAGTCGACGACTCACCATCCTCGTCGGAGTATCAGTCCGACGGCGGTTACGTCACCGACCAGGATGTGAGTTACGGGAAGCCGACGGGTCTCGTTCGCTGGCTGACCACCGTCGACCACCGTGACATCGGAAAGCTGTACCTCCTGCTCGGGACCGTCGCCTTCCTCTGGGGCGGCACCGACGCGATGATGATGCGGACGGAGCTCGTCACGTCGGACGTGAGCGTCTGGAACGCCGAGACGTACAACGCGCTCTTCACGATGCACGGCGTGACGATGCTCTTTTTCTTCGCCACGCCCGTTCTCTTCGGGTTCACCAACTACTTCCTCCCGATGCTGGTCGACGCGGACGACATGGCGTTCCCACGACTGAACGCCATCGGGTTCTGGCTGTTGCCGCCCTCGCTCCTGCTCGTTCGCGGCGGTCTGCTGACCGACGTGGTCGGCCACGTCGTCGAGGCGGTCGCCGGGGCCTCGCTCGCGGAACCGCTGTTCATGCTCGCGCCGCCCGCGACCGGGTGGACGTTCTACACGCCGATGTCGGGGGAGATGTCGAACCCCATGATCAGCATCGTCCTGCTCGGTCTGCATCTCTCCGGCGTCAGCACGACTATCGGCGCGGTGAACATCATCGCGACCATCTTCACGGGACGGGGCGACGACGTCGGCTGGCCCGACCTCGACATCTTCTCGTGGACGCTGCTCACACAGGCCGGACTCATCCTGTTCGCGTTCCCACTGCTGGGGAGCGCGCTCGTCATGCTGCTGCTCGACCGCGTGTTCGGGACGACGTTCTTCGCCTCGCCCGGCGGCGGTCCCATCCTCTGGCAGCACCTGTTCTGGTTCTTCGGCCACCCCGAGGTGTACATCCTCGTACTCCCCCCGATGGGACTCATCAGCCTCATCATCCCCCGGTTCGCCTCGCGGCGGCTGTTCGGGTTCCGGTTCGTCGTCTACTCGACGCTGGCCATCGGCGTCCTTTCGTTCGGCGTCTGGGCTCACCACATGTTCGCCACCGGCATCGACCCCCGGATTCGGGCGAGTTTCATGGCCGTCTCCATCGCCATCGCCGTGCCGAGCGCGGTCAAGGTGTTCAACTGGATATCGACGATGTGGAACGGACGGGTGCGCCTGGAGCCTCCGATGCTGTTCTGCGTCGGCGCCATCGCCACGTTCATCCCCGGCGGCGTGACCGGTATCTTCCTCGCCTCGATTCCCATCGACCTCATCGTTCACGACACCTACTACGTCGTCGGGCACTTCCACCTCATCATCATGGGACTCATCCCGTTCGGGGTGTTCGCGGGCGTCTACTACTGGTTCCCCATCCTGACGGGGCGGATGTTCGACAAGCGCCTCGCGAAGGTCCACTTCTGGCTCAGCTTCGTCGGCGTCGCGTTCACGTTCATGATACTGCTGGTCATCGGCATGCTCGGACTCCCCCGGCGAGTCGCCTCGTACCCGGAGCAGTTCGAACTGCTCCAGCAGCTCGCGACCGGCGGCGCAATCGTCATCGCGCTCGGCCAGGCTGTGTTCGTCTGGAACATGCTCCAGTCCGCCCGCAAGGGCCCCCGCGTCACCGACGCCGACGTCTGGAACCTCAAGGAGGACGGCTTCTTCTCCCGCGAGTGGAAGCAGTTCGAGGACCGGCTGCGGTGAGTGCGACCTCGAACGTTTCGTCGAATCGCCGCTAGACGCCCCCGTCGGCGGCCTCGTCGCTCGGCGGACGGTTCTCGGGAGACCAGAGGAACGGCGAGAGGCCGGCGGGAGCGGGCGCGACGCCCGTCGGTTCGGACCGCGACCGTCCACCGACTCGACCGGAGGTGAGAGGACGCCGACCGGGAGACGGCGGCGTCACCCCACGAACCGCTCGTAGAAGACGCCCAGCGAGTAGCCGTAGGCGATGTGCGCTATCAGCGTGAAGACGATGTAGAGGACGACGAACGCGCCCGAGAGGTGGAGGCCGCTGGCACCGAGCAGGAGGAAGCTCACCCAGAGGACGAGCGCGAAGAGGACGCCCCGTACCGCGACGTCCTCCACCGGAATCGACGACTGGACGGCGGCGAACAGCAGCGGCCAGAGGACTATCCCGGCCGCGACGAAGACGACCAATCCCAGCGTGATTTGGTTCGGCATCCCGACGAACTCCGCGATGGCGGCGGGGACGCCGAGATTGAAGCGCGTCTGGGCCGACGCGATGACGAAGACGACCATCATCACGACGGTACTGACGATGCCGGCCTTGAGTACGCCGAGCGCGCGCACAACCTCGGGCGGCAGGCCGGACTCTTCCGTACCCACGCGTTGCTCTGCCATGTCGGCACCGACGCGACAGAGGAGTTTATAAGTACTCCTTGCACGGGCGGCGGGGGCGACTTTTTGTCCCCGGCGTCCATCCGGGCAGACATGACGAGTCCATTCGACGTGACCGTCCGCGTCGCGGAAGTCCGGCGCGCCGAACCGTTTCCGGAAGCGAACAAACCCGAACTGGTCAAGCTCTGGCTCGACGTGGGCGACGCGGAACTCCAGTCGGCCGCCCAGCTCGGATACCGACACAACCCCGACGAACTCGTCGGCCGGCAGGTGCTCTGTGTCACCGACCTCGGCACCGTCCCGATAGCGGGGTTCGAGAGCGAAGCGCTCACCATCGGCGTACCGGACGAAAACGACCATCCCGTGCTCGTCGTCCCCGACGAGGAAGTCCCGCTCGGCGGCGAGCTCTACTGATTCGGCGAGTTTTCCCCTCGGCGTTTCTTCCGCGAGACGTAGCCCGCGATGCGGTTGCGAACGTTCTTCGAGTCGACGTTAGTCAGCTTCTCGACGCTCTCTTTGTTCTGCTTGAAGTCCTCGGTGAACGCTTCCGGGTAGCGTTCCAGCAGCAGGTTGCCGAGTTTCTTGACGTAGTCGGGACTGACCGGCATGTGCCCCACTACGTCGCGGGAGGACAAAAGCGTGTGACCGCCCCGAGACCGTTCTCGGTAACGGGTGAACTAGACAGCGGAGAGCCGAACGCAGGGCGGTTCCGAGACGCCGAAGACGGGCCCGCGAGGCGAGCGGGGACCGTCTTCCGGCGTCGGATAGACCTCGGGTGATGGCGCCAGAGGCGTTTCGGAGTGCCGCCACCTGATTCGACGGAGGTCGGAGGCTTATACGTAACCGGCGGATGCCGTGTCACCCCGCGAGCGACGTGTCACGACGTGCAACGTCTCTCGCGACGCGGGTCAGGCTTCGCCGTCGACCGGTTCGGCGTCCGCCCGAACGGACTCGTAGTGGTCCCTCGCCCACTCCCGGAGCGGCCGGTTCTCCCCGTCGAGCAGCGCCCGCAGGCCGCCGTCGTCGTACGCGCCGACGAACACTCGCCGGTCGAAGAGGGCGAGGCCGACCGAGACGGCGTCGGCGACGAAGAGGGAAAAGTTCTCCGCGCGCCGCGCGCGGGCGAGGGCGTCCGGACACTCCGAGCGAGCGGTCTCCAGCGTCGCCGCGTCGACGACCAGTTCCATCTCCGTCCCCGACGCCACGAACCGCCGACTCGCCTCGTTGAACACCCCGCTCACGATGGGCGATATGCCGAGGAACCGCTCGCTGTCGATCTCGGCCAGCGCGTCGGCGTAGTGGCTCAGCGGCGCGTGCGGGTTGCCGGCGGAGGCGGTGACGACGGTCGCATCGTTGACGGCGGCGACGGGGAGGTCCGCGGCCGCCTCGCCGAGATGGGTGAACAGCGGTCGATGTCCGTGGACCACGTCGACGGTGTCCAACAGCGACTCGTACTTGTCGAGCACGCGCCGGCCGACCGTGGTCAGGGCGTAGCGCGGGCCGTCCTTGCGAACCCAGTCGCGTTCGACGAACCCGTCGAGGTTCCGGTGAACGGTCGAGCGAGAGAACGGGCCCTCGTCGGTCAGCGACGAGGGCCGTCGGGGGTCGTCGCGGAGAAGCCGCAGCAGGGCGACCCGATTCGGTGACCCGGCGAGAAACTCCACGTGTTCGCGTGGCGGCATGTTCGGACCGTCACGCGCCCGGAACCTAAAGTTCGGGGAGTCAGAGCGCACCGCTCGTCTCCGCTTCGGCGACCGTCGCGTCGCCGAGGGGGTCGGCGGAGCAGTCCGCGAACACGCCCACCTCGCACTCGGCGGCGGCCGCGACGACGGGCGCGTCGTGACGGTCGGCCGCGCTCCGGCCGCCGCCGACGTCGAGCGCCGTCCAGAAGGTCGCGTCGTCGGCGTTCGAGACGGCGCTCCGGAGTCGACGCCAGTCGCGGTCGTCGAGGTGTCGCTCCGCGAGGGACGGGGGGACGCTGACGCGGCGATACCGGATCCGGCGGCGTCCCGGGGCGGCGTAGGCGACCTGGAACTCGTACCGGGCGACGCGTCGGTCGGCGAAGACCGGGTGGATGGCGTCGAGCACGCTGTCGATGGTGCTCCAGACGAGGCGGCGTGGCGGGTCGCCTTCGACGTCGAGCAGGACGGTCACGACGGGGACGTGGCCGTCGTCGGTCTCCCTGACGACCGCGACTACGGGCGGTTCCGCCAGTTCGAGCGGGAGCGTGTGACCCCCGATTCGCTCGGTGGCGACGGTGGCGTCGTCGCCGGGGACGCGCCACGAGCGGACGGCCCAGCCACCGACGAGGAGGACGGCGGTCGAAAGCGCGAGAACCACGAGCGAGGGCATCTCGCCCGGAACCAACACGTCAGGTGCCTTTTATCTTCGTGTGAAGGGGCGACGAACACGTCCGACTAGACCGACCTCGTTTCGACCGTTACCGTCCGAGACGGCGGCCGACGGGGAGTGCGTCTCGCCGCCAGCACCGGGACGGCACGCTCGGAGTCGCCGAACGAGACGAGAACTGACACGTCCTTCGGGTTCGATCAAGCCGTCCTACTTGAATCCCCTGCTCCTGCAACCGTACCCCTGAGGTACCGCTACGCGGAAGGGGGTGTCGATGGGACGCGTAGAACTCACGCTCGCGGCCGACGTGGACATGCAGATAGACCGACTCGTGGACGACGACCAGTTCGTCGACCGAGGGGAGGCCGTCGAGGAACTGCTGGAGATGGGTATCAGGGAGTACGGGCCGTCGAACGACACCACCCGGGACGACCTGGACTTCGCCGAGGAGATGATGGGCCCCGGCGACTCCGGTACCGGCATGGGCAGCGGCACCGGCATGGACGAGGGATACGGCCAGGACGATGGGTCTCGTCTCTAGGGGCAGGTCGGACGAAGGGGCAGCGTCGGATTAAGAGCGGACACCGGCCCCTAGAGACGACGGGGGTCGGAGGGTCGGTCGAGACGGGGAGCGACGGCCGGCGAAGGAGTCGTGAGCCGGCAGTCAGGCGTCCCAGTAGATGCCGGAGGGTTCCTCGCGGTCCATCTCGGCGGCGGCCTCGACCTTCGCGCGGTTGACGTCCTCGACGAGTTCCTTCGCCTCGCGCGTCCACGCCGCCAGACCGCGTTCGAGTCGGCGACGCACGACCTCGACGTCTTTCGGCGAGTATACGTTGACGTAACCGCCCTGGGACAGCAGTCGCTGGCGCTTCTCCAGAACGCCCACCTCGACGAGATGGTTGACCTGTCGCGCGACCGTGCTGCGGTCGAGGTCGAGCGCCTCGGCGACGGCCGGAACCGTCGATTCGCCGTCGCGCATGAGACGGACGCAGATGTCCAGGCCGGTCCCGGAGATACCGAACACGTTCCGGAGGAGCGACTGGAGGTCGGGTTCGCGCACCGGCGCCACCGCCACCGTCGCCATCGGGCGGTCACAGCAGGTGTCAGGTTCCGGCGCGACGGTGCCGCAGTTCCGGCACTCGTACACCTCGGTCGTCGCGTCGCTCTCGCGCGTCCCGTCGTCGAGTTCGTCGTCCCGTCGGTCGTCGAACGATACCATACCACATCCCTAGTGATTCGCGACCATGAGCGTTTCCGTGGCGGCACGTTCGTCTGGCAATCGGCGGGCGAGTCGTCGAACCGCGGTCCGCAAACCGAGAGGGCGTCGGCCCGCCGCTATTCGTGGGCGAGCGAGAGAACGACCGCAGAACCGGACAGCACCAGTTCGTCCGTCTCCGCCCGAATTTCGACCCGGAGGCGGTCGTCGCCGAGGTCCTCGACGACCTCGGCCGTGGCCGTGACGGTCTCGCCGGGGAAGACTGGATTCTCGAAGGTGCTCTCCTGTGAAAGATAGACGACGTCGCCGTCGAGGCGGGCCAGCGCGGCGCTGACGACGCCGGCCGTGAGCGCGCCGTGGGCGACGCGACCGCCGAAGACGCCCTCGCTCGCGTACTCCTCGTCGGTGTGCAGCGGGTTCTCGTCGCCCGTCACGGACGCGAACTGGTCGACGGTCGCCGCCGTCACGTCGAGCGTCGCTCGTGCGGTGTCGCCGACGGATGCAACTGGCATACCCGTACTGGGCCGTCCGCGGGGATGAATCGGCGGGTTAACATGTGAATGAAGGGGTTGAATACACGTTCGCCCGTCGCCACAGTCATGCCATACGCTGACAACGACGGCGTCTCGCTCTACTACGAGACGGACGGGCCGTCCGAGGCCGAGACCGTCGTCCTCGTGGAGGGACTGGGGTACGGCCGCTGGATGTGGCGCTGGCAGCGCGACCGCCTCGCCGAACGGTACCGCGTCGTGGTCTGGGACAACCGCGGGACGGGCGACTCCGACGCACCACCGAGCGACGCTCGGCGAGCCTCGGAACGCAGTGCCGAGACCCTCGATGGCGCGTACACTATCGCGGAGATGGCCGGCGACCTCGACGCCGTGCTCGACGCCGCGGGCGTCGACTCGGCTCACGTCGTCGGCGCGAGCATGGGGGGGATGATAGCCCAGCGGTACGCCATCGACTACGACCGCGCCGACTCCCTGGGACTGCTCTGCACCTCGCCCAGGGGCGACGACGCGGTGCCGACGCCACCGGAGACGAGAGAGCGGATGTTCGACGCGCCCGAAGAGTACGACGAGCGCGAGACCATCCGGCACAAGATGGCCCCCGCGATGACCGACGAGTTCGCCGAGCGGAACGACGACCTTATCGCCGACATCGTCGACTGGCGACTGGCGAGTGACGCCGACGAGGACGCCCGGGAAGCGCAGGCCGCGGGGGTCGCGGCGTTCGACGCCGGCGACCGCCTCGGAGATATCGAGGTGCCCGCCCTCGTCGCCCACGGCACCGCCGACCGCGTCCTGCCGTTCGAGAACGCCGAACTGCTGGACGAGCGCCTGCCGAGGAGCGAACTCGAACCGTTCGAAGAGGGGTCGCACCTCTTCTTCATCGAGCAGGCCGACGCGGTGAACGAGCGACTGCTCGCCTTCCTCGACGATGCCTGAACACAGCCAGCGCCCGTACGACTGGGTGGGCGCCTGGAGCGAGAAGCGGGCGCTGCTGTCGCCGGAGACCGTCGGACTGGTCGACGCGACGACGGGCCGGGAGTTCACCTACCGCGACCTCGACGAGCGCGCGAACCGCGCCGCCCGCCTCCTCCGCGACCGGGGCGTCGCGGACGGCGAGCGCGTCGCCGTCCTCTCGCGCAACCGCCCCGCGCTCGTCGACCTGTTCTTCGCCACCGCGAAGACCGGCGGCGTGCTCGCACCGCTCTCCCACCGCCTCGCGGCCGGCGAACTAGTCGAGCTGCTGAACGACGTCGACCCCGAACTGCTGGTCGTCGAGGAGCCGTTCGCCGACCTCGCATGGGACGTGCTCGACCGCGAGGAGCGCGCGTTCGACGCCGGCGTCCTGGCGCTCACCACCGAGAGCGACGCGGCGACCGACGGCGAGGCGACGTGGGACGCCTACGCGGACGCGCTGCCCGACGACGACTCGCCAGTAGCGTCGGCGGCCACGTCGATGGACGACCCGCACCTGTTCCTGCACACCGGCGGGTCGACGGGCGTCCCGAAGGAGACGGTCGTCACGCACGGCTCGATCCTCTGGAACTCGTTCAACACCATCACGGCGTGGGGACTGCGCCCCGAAGACGTGACGCCGATGACGTTCCCGATGTTCCACACCGGCGGCTGGAACGTGCTTACGGTCCCACTCTTCCACCTCGGCGCGACGGTCGTCGTCGCCCGCGAGACCGACCCCGGTCGCCTGCTCCGGACCGTCGAGGCGGAGGGTGCGACCGTGCTCGTGGCGGTGCCAGCTGTCCTGCGGATGCTGTGCCGGCACGACGACTGGGACGACGCCGACCTCTCGACGCTCCGGTTCGCCAAGAGCGGCGGCGGCCCCTGCCGGCAGTCCGTGATGGAGGCGTGGCGGTCGCGCGGCGTCGACCTCTCGCAGGGCTACGGCCTCACCGAGTGCGGTCCGAACAACTTCGCGATGCCCGACGGGTGGCCGGAGGAGAAGGCCGACAGCGTCGGCGTCCCCGCGATGCACGTCGACGCCCGCATCGTCGACGACGACGGCACTGAACTCCCCGATGGGGAAATAGGCGAACTCGAACTCGCCTCGCCGCACGCCGCCGACCGCTACTGGCGGAATCCCGAGGAGACGCGGGAGACCTTCGGTGACGAGGGGGACGCTGAGTGGGTGTCGACCGGCGACCTCGCGCGCCGCGACGCGGACGGGTACTACCACGTCGAGGGGCGCAGGAAGAACATGTTCGTCAGCGGCGGCGAGAACGTCTACCCCGCCGAGGTCGAGGACGCCGTCGCCGACCATCCGAAGGTCGAGGAGGTCGTCGTGGTCGGCGTCCCCGATGAGAAGTGGGGCACCGTCGGCAAGTCTGTCGTCCGGGGCGACGAGTCGCTGACGCTGGACGAACTGGCCGCGTTCCTGGACGGTCGACTGGCGCGGTTCAAGCGCCCGCGCCACCTGGCGTTCGTCGACGAGATGCCGACGAGCGGGCCGTCGAAGATAGACCGCGAGGCGGTGAAAGCGGCGTTCGGCGAGGAGTGACGGACGACCGGGTCACAGTATCGAGTACGACGCCGCCACGGTCAGCGCGAGCGCGGCGAGCAGGCCGCCGAGCACCACGACTGTCACCGAGCGCGGTTCGGACCGGAGGTGCTGGTAGTAGCCCGCGACGACGGCAGCCTTCGCGAACGACAGGGCGAGTATCGCCGCGAAGGCCGTCCAGTACGCGATTCCCGCCGACTCCACGAGCACCTGCGCGGTCGCCATCACGAACAGCGCCACGTAAATCGCGGTGTACAGTTTCGTGCTGGTCATGGTTACAGGATGTAGAAGAGGGGGAAGAGGAACAGCCAGACGATGTCGACGAAGTGCCAGTACAGTCCGAAGTACTCCACCGGCCGCTCGTCATCGAGGTACGCGCCGTTCCACGCGCGAACGAGGAGATATAGAGATATAAGCAGTCCGATAATTACGTGCGCGCCGTGCAGCCCCGTCGTCAGGTAGAACGTCGAGGAGGCGACGTTCGTGCCCAGTTCCCAGCCGTGCGGGAACGCCTCGCTGTGGACGTGGAAGAGGTGCTGCCACTCCAGCGCCTTGTTGACGAGGAAGGCGACGCCGAGGCCGAAGGTGGCCGCCAGCGCGGCGACGAGCCCCCGTCGACTCTCCCGCTCGGCGGCGACCAGCGCGAGCACGACGGTGAAGCTACTCGTCAGCAGGAGGTAGGTGTTTATCAGCCCGGGGAGCGGGACGTGGGCCTCGGGGACGAGGGCGTGCCAGTCCCGCCAGCCGTGCGCGACCCGGATGAAGACGTAGGAGCCGACGAAGGCACCGAACAGCACCACGTCGGACGCGAGGAATATCCACACGCCGAGTTTCCCGTTCTCGATGCCGTCGAACGGCCAGCTTTCGCCGAACGGGCCGGTCGGTCCCTCGAACCGCTCGCGGGCCATCCCGACGAGCGCGTAGCCGCCGAGCGCGACCCCGAGCACGAGCGACGAGAGCGCGAGCAGGCCGCCGACGCCCGGCACCAGTTCGCCCCGTTCGAACCCCGAGAGACCGAGGAAGGTGAAGAACGCGGCGACGGAGATGGCGAACGGCCAGATGCTCGCGTGGTCCTCACCGTGGTCGGCACCGCCCGCGGTCTCGCCGTGCGCGACGACGCCGCCGTCGGACCGTCGGTCCGGCGGGAGTCGCTGGTCATCTGCCTGCTCACTGCCGTCGGAACGCCGTTCCGACGAAGTTCGCGTCGCTTCGCTCCGCTCACCACCGCCAGACAGTTGGTCTGGCGAGGTTCGCAGGCCATCTGCCTGCTCACCCCCGTCCGCCGCGCCGCGGCCGAACCGCAGCGACCCGCCGGAGAAACTGGGGACGTCGGGAAAGTTCTCCAGCGGGGGCGGCGACGGCAGCGCCCACTCGGTCGTCGTCGAGTACGCCCAGGGGTTGTCGTCCGCCTGCTCGCCCGCGACGAGGCTCTTCGAGAGGTTGTAGAACATGACGAGGAAGGAGACGCCGAGAATGGCAGCCCCGACGGTGGCGAGACGGTGTTCGGTGACGAACGCGGGGTCGTAGAAGAAGTCCCGGCGGGGCGTCTCCCACGCGAGGAACATCGGGAAGTACAGCAGGTTGAAGCCGACGAAGTACAGCGCGAAGTGGACCTTCCCGAGCATGCGGTCGTACATCTTCCCGGTCATCTTCGGGAACCAGTAGTAGAGACCGCCGACGAGCGCGGTGACGCCGCCGACCATCACGTAGTGGAAGTGTGCGACCACCCAGTAGGTTCCCCGGAACTCGTAGTCCAGGACGACGGCCCCGAGGAACACGCCGGTGATGCCGCCGAGGATGAACAGCACCAGCGCGCCGAACGAGAACAGGAACGGCGTCGTGAACCGGACCCGACCCTTGATGAGGGTGTAGATGAGCGCGAACACCATCAGGTCGAAGGGGAGGGAGATGCCGATGGTGGTCACCATGAACAGCGTCTTTATCTGGAGGTTGATGCCGGTGAGGAACATGTGGTGCATCCAGACCGTGAAGCTCTGGAGCGCGACGAGCACCATCGCGGCGATGAACCACTTCCGGCCGACGATGCGCCGTCCGGTGAACGTTTGGAACGTCTCGGCCATCACGCCCAGCGCCGGGAAGAAGACGATGTACACCTCGGGGTGGCCGAAGAACCAGAACAGATGCGCCCACAGGAGCGACCCGCCGGCCTTCGCCGTGAAGTAGGTCGTCCCGAGCAGTCGGTCGGACGAGAGGATGACGAGCGCGGCCAAAAGCGCCGCGAACGCGAAGAGCATCATCCAGACGGTGAGCAGGATGGTCCACGAGAAGAGCGGAAGCCGGCGGAGGGTGAGCCCCTCGGCGCGCATCCGGTGCATCGTCGTCAGGAAGTTCACCGACGACACCGTGACGGAGGCGACGAACAGTACAAGCGCCAGCACCGCTGTCGACGCGCCGATCTGTGGCGTGTAGACGGGGACGTTCAGCGGCGCGTACATCGTCCACCCGCCGGCGAAGGTGCCGCCCTGGAAGAACGAGGCGCCGAGCAGCAGTCCGGAGGCGAGGTACAGCCAGTACGACAGCGCGTTCAGTCGCGGGAAGGCGAGGTCCTTCGCGCCGATCTGGAGCGGGACGACGTAGTTCGCGAACCCGAAGGCGAACGGCGAGAGGAACCAGAATATCATGATGAGGCCGTGGGCCGAGACGGTCTGGTTGTACGACATCGACGAGAGCAGGCCCGCCCCCGGCGACCAGAGCTGCAGGCGCACGAGTAGCGCGAGTACTCCGCCGAACGCGAGGAAGAACAGCGAGGTGACGACGTAGAGGATGCCGACGTCCTTGTGGTTCGTGGTGACCAGCCACCGTCGGACGGAACTCGTCGGCGGAAGTCCGTGTGTGTCCTCGCTCATGCTGCTCCCCCGCCGGTGGCGGCCGCCGTCCACGCCGCCGGCGAACGCGCGTTCGTCGCGGTGTCGTTCGCGGACGCGTTCGTCTCACCGGCGTCGGTCGTCTCGTTCCCGGTGCTCTCGTACCACTCGCGGTACTCGTCGGGAGGCATCACGACCACCTCGGCGGTCATGTAGGAGTGGCCCGCGCCGCAGAGTTCGAAGCAGCGCGCCTCGTAGGTGCCCGTCTCGTTCGCGCGGAACCACGTGTCCGTGTACCGGCCCGGGATGGCGTCGGTCTTCACCCGTAGCTCGGGGACCCCGAACGTGTGGAACACGTCGTCGGAGGTGACGTGCAACCGGACCGACCGGTCCGCCGGAACTCGCAGTTTCGACGCGGTGTGGCCGTTCGGATACTCGAACTGCCAGCCGAACCGGAACCCGGTCACCTCGACTTCGACCGCCGCCTCGTCCTCGCCCGGCGAGTCGGCCTCGACGTACAGCAGCGTGCCGTACGTCCAGGCGACCAGCGAGACGACGATGACGGTGCTTAGGCCGAACGAGAGGAAGAGCTTCCGGCCGCCACCGCTGCCGGAGGGGAGTTCGCCGAGCTTCGGCGGGTCGAACTCGTCGCTCCGCTTGCCCTCGCCGTCCCGGTACTTGACGGCGTTGTACAGCATGTAGGAGACGACGACGACGCCAACGAGCGTTCCGAGCACGAGAAATACGTCGAATATCTGTTGAAAGACCGCCGTGCGAGTACCGCGAGGGACGATACCACCGCCCTTCCCGTGGAGGGGCGCGAGTGCGTCGAGGAGTCCCGGCATCGGACCACCTTTAACCTTAATGATTTTCCTAACACTTAGATATTTCGGAGCGTTCGGTCGTCGTTGCACCCGGTTCGGGCGACGACCCGTCGCGTCCCCCGCGTTATTTGTACCAGCCCCGACAATCGCCGACGGATGTCGGCGGACCCGGAACCGGACGACGCTCGCCCGGACGACGGACGGGAGCGGCGCGGAACCGAATCGCAGGACGCCCCCGACACGCGCGACGAGTTGCTGGAGCGGGCCGCCGCCTACGCCCGGACGGTCGACCTCGACGTGGACCTCGCCGCGGTCGACTGGGAGATATCCGACCGGGCGAAGCGCCGCGCGGGGGCCTGCGTCTACGACCCCGACACCGGCCGGGTGACGATACGGCTGACCTGGGACGCCTACCGGGCGTTCGGCTGGGCGGAGTTCACCGGAACCGTCCGTCACGAACTCGTCCACGCCTGGGAGTTCCAGCGCTTCGGCGACTCGGGGCACGGCGACAGGTTCCGCCGGAAAGCGGCGGCAGTGGACGCGCCGCGTCACTGCCGGACGTTCGCCGAACCGCGTCTCAGACTCGACTGCACGGACTGTGCGTGGACGGCCGACCGCCACCGCGCCTCGAAGGCGGTCAGCCGGCCGTCGGAGCGCCGCTGTGGCGCCTGCGGGAGCCGATACCGCGTCGAACACGTCGCGACCGGACGGACGTGGCGCACCAGAGCGGGATATCTCGTCGCCCGCAGGCGACTCGGCGACGAGTGGTGAGCCCGGGGAAAGCAGACGTTCGGCCGCGACGGGCCGGCGATTCGACGGGCGAACCGGGATGGTCATCAGACTTATCCAGTCTCGGCGGCAATCCTGACCCATGACAGAGAACAGAGACCTCGAATCGGCCTTCGACGACTTCGACGGCGAACTGCCCGACTCGGTCGACGAGGCCGCGGTCGAGCGCATGCGAGCGGTCGCGACGATCCTCGACGAGAGCGTCCGGATTCCGGGCACGGAGTTCAAGATCGGCGTCGACCCGCTTCTCGGCGCGCTCCCGGTCGCCGGCGACGTGATAAGCGCGGGGCTCTCGCTGTACATCGTCGTCGAGTCGGCGCGGCTCGGCGTCCCGTTCACCACGCTACTGCGGATGCTCGCCAACGTCGCCGTCGACGTCGCAGGGGGCTCGGTGCCCTACGTCGGCGAGCTCTTCGACGCCGTCTGGAAGGCCAACGTACGCAACTTTGAACTCGCGATGGAGGAGCTCACGAAGCCCCCCGAGCGCCGCGGGTCCGACGACTTTGAGTCGCGCGACGTGGTCGAGATAGACGTCGAGTAACGACGTTAGCCGTCCGATTCCGCTCGCCCCGGGTCGTACTCGTCGAGCCACCCTCGCACGACGGTCCGGAGTACCCCGGTCGTGCTGCCGAGGTTCAGTATCTGGTATCCGTTCGCCGCTTTCTCGTTCACGTCGTCCATGCCGAAGCCCAGCCCGCCCACCGGAACGCCCCGGTCGACGGCGGTCGCTCGAACCGTCTCGACCGCCTCCTGCACGTCCGGATGGTCCACGTCGCCGGGGTGACCAAGCGAGACGGAGAGGTCGAGCGGTCCGACGAAGACGAACCCCAGGTCCGGCACGTCGAGGATGTCGTCGAGTTCGTCGACCGCCTGCTGGTTCTCGACCGTCACCCCGACGAGCACCGTCTCGTCTTCGCGGTCCACGTAGTCGCCTGCGAGCCCCCACCGGCTCGCCCGGGGGTTGGCGAGGCCGCGGTGTCCGTCCTCACCGTCGTACCGGAAGCGCGTGGCCCGGACCGCCCGCCGGACTTCGTCGGCCGTGCGGACGCGCGAGAGGAAGACATTCCTCACTCCCGCGTCGAGCGCCTTGCGAACGAGGGCGGGGTCGGACGCCGGCAGCCGAACCAGCAGTTCGACCCCGGCGAGCTCTCCCGCCCTGAGTAGTTCCCCCATCCGCTCGGCGTCCCACGGGCTCGGCCCGCCGTGCTCGAAGTCGAGCCAGACGAAGTCCACGCCCAGTTCGCCGAGCAGCTCGACGACCGTCGGGTCATACGTGTCGTCGAGAACGCCGATTACCGTCTCCCCCTCGTCGAGTCGCTTCCCCAGACCGGTCGTTCGCCGTACGTCCTCCATGGGCCACCGTGCACCGCGGGCGTCGATAAGCATACTGGGCGTTCGAGTAGCGGGAAGACGCCCGACGGTGCGGCGACGCGATAGTCAGGTGTTCGACCGGAGGTCGTCCCCCGCGCGCTCGGGGTGTGCACCGGCCGTCTCGCGGTCCGATGCCGCGGCGTCGTCGTCCGCTTCGGTCGGGACCACGGCGTCGAGCGCGTCCGGGGCGTCGCGTCTGACGGCGACGGCGACGCCGGCGACCAGGCCCGCGGCGGCCGCCAGCGCGGCCCAGTTCGTCGAGAGAGCGTTCGACCCGAGAAGCGTCCACGACAGTCCGGCGACGAACAGAACGGCACCGACGCCGGCCAACCCCTCGTTCAGCGACCGGTCGCGTATCGACCGCCCGACGAGCCAGGCCAGGACCGCGCTCGCGATCGCTTCGAGGGCGAACACCACGAGGAACGTCCCGGCGAGGCGCGCGACGACGGAGGCCTCCGGCAGGTCCGCCGCGAGCGCGACCCGCCCGACGAGCGGGTCGGCCGGGTCTGCGAGCGCGTCCACGGCGCCGACGAACGCGCGGAGCGCCGCCGCGAGCGAGTCGTCGAGGACGGTCAGAGCGCGTCCGAGGAGCGAAACTGCCGCGTCGAGCAGTGCCGACGCGAGTCGCCCCCAGCGCTCGCCGCCGGTCGCCCGGGAGAGGACGGCGAGCGCGACCAGCGGGACGCCGAGGGTCACGACGACGGACCTCGCGACGGAGTACGCGACGCCGCGTCGGCGGAGGCTCCGGAGCAGGACCGCGACCGTGGCGAGCAGGGGAACGAGGGCGAACGGCGCGTCGCTGACGACGGCGCTGGTGGCTTCGAACATCGCTCGGAGTCGTTCCTCTAACTGTCCGAGAGGGTGGAGAAGGTTTCGACTCCGGGCGAGTGCGTTACCGAACCTCTGACGGTCACTAGACGACGCCACTATTCCCGCGCCGGCCGGACTAGAATATCTGTCGGGGGACGAACACGAGGAGACCGAGAGCGAGGAATCCGATTCCCCAGTAGAACGACGGGTAGGGGAGGACGGTGAGTGCGAGCGTGAGAATTCCCGAGGTGATGAGCGACCAGCCCACTGTAGTGCGATAGGTCACGGTGATATCTCTCTCGCCCGTCCGGATGAAGACACTGGCCACTCGCCCCGAGAACCGTTCAGTCGGGTTCGTAGACGAGGATGGTGTCGGTGCTTCGGACGACGACGAGGTACTCGTCGACGGTGAACCGGACTTCGACGTGGCTTCGCTTCTCCGGACTCGCCTCGACCATGTCGTCGAGAGCATCCGTCTCGAGGTGTTCGTAGAGCATGAGCGTCGTCTGGCCGGACATCGACTCGTCGACGTCGGCCAGAACGTCGACGACGCAGAGACTCGGCTTCTGTGCCGAATCCATCGTGGACGATGCCGCGAGTCGGTACCGGTCTGTCACGCTGGACGAGGACTGACCCGTGTCGCTTCCGAACCAGTCGGCAGTCTCGACGGCCATGGTCGCCATTGGCCACCCAAACCCTTGAGTAACGGTCCTTTACGGGTGTCCAAGCCGACGCTGGAGAATCATAGCAGCCAATATATAACTGTTAATATATTAGTATAAAGTTATAATACGGGTGTGATGGTCCACGCCCGGTCGCAGTTGCGACCACCGGGTCGCCGTCGACCGCGCGAGGGCTATTCCGACGACGTGTTCACTTCCTTCCGTCCGGTGAACGTCTCCGGGTCGAGCCGGAAGTTACGGAACGTGAGTTCCTCCGGCGGTCGGTCGAACACGTCGACAAGCGGTATCCGGACGGCCCACATCCCCTGGACGGCGACCGACTCGTACGGTGCGTCCGTCACCTCCTCGAGTTCGCCGGTCGCGACGATGCTCCGCCAGCCGTCGTCCGTCTCGTCGAACGTGACGAACGCTATCGGGCGGTCGAGGACGGCCTCCTTGCTACTGTCGGGCGGGAACGAGAGACGGAAGTAGAAGTCACCGACGCCCTCGTGATAGCCGTACGACACCGGTATCGTGAACGGCGGTTCGCCGGTCTCCGTCGCGAACGAGATGACGCCCGTCCCACCGTTCCCCAGGAACGCGTCCCGTTCTGCCTCGCTCATCTGTACCCAGCGAAGGGACTCCATAGAAACGGACACGTCTCGGTCACGGAAAAGTACATGTTCACATCCGTCAGTGGCGTTCGGCCGCTGATGGAGGTTCGCTTCCGCGCTGGTTCAACCGCTTTCGAAGCACAACGAGTCGGCGAAACGCTTCGGCAGGGGAACGAGAGCGAGTCGGCGTTCGACCGGACTCGCGTCAGTCGTCCGATATCGCGGCGTCCACGTCGTCCGCACCGGCGGGACCGGGCGGCCCGCGGACGTCGCCGTCGCGCCACGTCCCGCGGCCGAACCAGAGCCAGGCGATGACGGCACCGGCGACGTTCGAAACGGCGAACGCTATCCAGATACCGCGCACGCCGAAGAGATACTGCGAGGCGACCCAGGCGACCGGCAGTCGGATGCCGGCGAGCGTGACGATGGAGATGGCCGCCGCGACGAGCGTCTTGCCCGCGCCGCGGAAGCCGCCGGTGAACGCCCGCATGATGCCGATGAAGCCGAACGAGAGCGCGACGTACCGGAGGAAGACGCTCCCCACCTCGAGTACGTCGGCGTCGTCGGTGAACACGCCCACGATGGGCGACGGAACGAGGAAAATGAAGAGGCCGACGGCCGCGAGGATGACGAATAGCGCCTTCGCGGCGAGGTAGTTCGCCTCGGCGGCGCGGTCGTAGTTGCCCGCGCCGATGTTCTGCCCGGTCATCGTCTCGACGCCGCGGGCGACGGCGATGGCCGGCAGGAAGATGACCGAGAAGACGCGCGTGCCGATACCGAATGCGGCGACGACGGTCGTCGGGAACAGCCCGACGATTATCATGAGCAGGTTGATAGAGAGCGCTCGCCCGGTCCCCTCGACGCTCGCGGGGACGCCGATGCGGAGTATCTTCCGCAGATAGGCGAGGTCCGGCACCATGTCCCGGGGGCGAATCTGGATGCCGCGACGACCGGAGAGCATGATGGCGACGCCGACGACCATCGCGAGCGCGCGGGAGATGACCGTCGCGATGGCCGCGCCCTCGATGCCGAGTTCGGGGAAGGCGACGGTGCCGACGGCGGGGGCGTTCCGGACGACGGTCCAGCCGTTGATGAGGAAGGGGTCGAGGACGACGTTGACGACGACCGTCCCGAACATGACGAACATCGGCGTGAGGGTGTCGCCAGCCCCGCGCATGAGAGAAATGAAGACGAAGAAGCCGAACATGAAGGGGAGTCCCAGCGCTATCACCTGCATGTAGGCCGTCGCACCCGGCAGCACGTCGGGGGACGCGCCGAGGAACGCGAGGAAGGGTCGGACGAACGGGTAGCCGAGCGCGCCGAGCAGGACGGAGCCGAGGAACGCGAACGTCACGGTCTGGGAGGCGGCGTACTCCGCGCGCTCCGTCTCGCCCGCGCCGGTGTGCTGGGCGACGAGGACGCTCCCCGCCACCGAGAGCCCCATCCCGAGCGAGATGAGGAGGAACACCATCGGGAATCCGAAGGAGATGGCCGCCAGCGCCTCGGTCGAGTACTGGCCAAGCCAGAAGGTGTCCGCGAGGTTGTAGGCCGTCTGCAGCAGATTCGTGATGACGATGGGGAGAGAGAGATAGAACAGGGGCCTGGCGATACCCCCCTCGGTGAGGTCGAGTTCCTCCTGGCCCTTGAAGAGACTCACGCTACCATCTCCGGCGTCGGGTCGAGCGTCCGGTCGAGGTAGCTCTCGACCAACCGCCGCGTCTCGCTGGGGTCCTCGCCGAGCGCGACCTCGCGGGTGTGAGCGCCGTTGATGGCGGTCACGACGAAGCGGGCGACGTCGTCGGGGTCGGCGTCGTCGAAATCGCTGGCCGCGACGCCGTCCCGGACTGCGTCTGCGACGGTCTCGCGCATGCGCTCGTCCATCGCGGCCAGTCGCTCGCGGTAGGCGTCGTGGTAGGGTGCCTGTGCCTTGATCTCAAGCAAAGCGACGGGGAAGTCGCCGCGGTCGTCCTCCGTCGGGCCGAAGACGGCCTCCAGGAACGTCTCGAGGCGGTCACGGGGGTCCGCCGTCTCGCTCGCCAGTCGATCCTCGAAGTCGTCGAGGATGTGTTCGAGAAACGCCTGCAGCAACTTCTCCTTCGTGTCGTAGTGGTAGTGGAGAGCGGCCTTGGATCTGGAGGACTCGTCGGCGATGTCCTGCATCGTCAGGTCGGCGAAGCCGTGGTCGCAAAGGGCACGGTACGTCGCCGCCATGATGTCGTCAGACGTCTCTGCGTCCATTCGTTACCATAACTGACTAACTGGTCAGTCAAGAGTCTTCGGGTACCGGCCACTCGGCGCTCCGCCGTCCGCGATGGGAGTGCCGACGACGGTAGGCTACGAGAGGCGGCCACGACGTCTGCCGGTTTCGGCGATGGTCTCCGTCTCGTCCGAGTGGCGGGGCGACCGTCGGCCAGGGGGTCGAGAACCGGAGAGCGGTGAACGGGAGAGACGCGGTCCGCATCTGTTCGATTCCGACCGCGAGCGGGCCCGGGACCGCTCTCCCCGTTCGCGAGGTTAGGATTCAATACCGGCCCGGCCAGTATCGGCAGTATCGTCCGTTCAGTATCGGTGAACGCATCTCGCATCCGACGCGAACGCACCATCGAGTCAGCGTAGAAGAATCCCCTTACAGCCGCTGAGGACCCATTTCTACCGCCGTTCACCGTCGATGAACGCCGTTATACGGACTGCAGGAGAAAACCTCACGGCTTTAGCCGTGGGATGAATCCGTACGCTCTGTGCCACAATCCACCGACGAAGGCAGGCTGACTCCCAACCATTAAGAATTCACACGCTTATATATAAGATATGGACGTGCGGCGCACCGTCCCTGTTGCACTCGACGTGGAAAGTGCCGACGCCGCACTCCTCGAAGACACCGTAGACACATTCCTGTGGTCGACTCAATACGTCGTCGACCACGCCTTCCAAGGCGAATATGTCACCACCAGCAAGACGACGCTGGACGACGAAACCTACAACGACGTGCGCGAGAAAACCGACTAGTTCAACGGCGGTCTCGTGCAAGCTGCCCGCAACAAGGCTGCCGACGCCTGCAAAGCGTCGTCGCCCGCTGGAAACAAGGCAAGAAGGCGTCGAAACCACGCTTTACCAGTCCGCACGTCGTCTACGACAAGCGCACCGCGACATTCCACGACGATTGCGTGAGTCTCGCCACAACAGACGGTCGAATCGAAGTCGATTACGTGCTACCCGATGAGGACAGTAATACGCCGCACTCAGAGTACCTGTTTTCCGACGAGTACGAGACGACGGGTGCGGAACTGCACTACCGTGACGGCGACTGGGTGCTTCACATCCACTGCAAGAAGGACGTGGAGTCCGACACGTCGGACAAGGCGACCACCGAGAACGGAGCGGTTCTCGGAGTTGACCTCGGCGTGAACACCCTCGCCGTCACCTCGACGGGCACGTTCTGGACGGGCGACGAGTTCGACCACTGGCGTAGAGAATACGAGAAACGCCGGGGGTCGCTCCAACAATGCGGGACGCGATGGGCGCACGAGAACATCCAGTCAGTCGGGCGAAAAGAAGACGGACGGTTCAAACTGATGCTTCACCGTATCAGCAACGAACTCGTTGCTGAAGCCCGTGAGAACGGATGTTCAGTCATCGCATTCGAGGACCTGACCGACATCCGCGAGCGGACTGGGGCATCGTGGGGCCACAAGTGGGCGTTCGACCGCCTGTACGAGTACGTCGAGTACAAGGCCGAAGAACACGGCATCGCGGTCGAACAGGTTGACCCCGAAAACACGTCACGGCGGTGCTCGCACTGCGGGTTTACGCACCCCGACAACCGCGAGGACGAAGCGTTCGAGTGCCTGAAGTGTGGCTATGCGAACCACGCCGACTACAACGCTGCGAAGAACATCGGGTTACGGTATCTCCGTCGCACCCAAACTGGGAGCGGCGGAGGCGCACCCTTGGGCGTGCGCTTGAACAGCGGGACGGTGACCGTGAACGGAGGCTACTCTCCTGCCTCAGATGAGGCCAGAACGGGAGTCCACGCTGAATCCCACGGCTTCAGCCGTGGGTAGCTCAATCGGTCGTGACCTGCTCGACCGTGAGGCTGTTCGCGGCGCTGAGAACGAGCCCCGGCATGTCCTCTTCGAGGCGTTTTCCGCTCATGCCGGGAGACTCCCCGGAGACGGTTACAGCGCCGACGGCGTGGCCGTCGTCGGTCACGATAGGTGCGGCGACGGCGCGCCTGTCGGTGGCGAGTTCTTCCCGGTCGAACGCCAGACCCTGGTCGCGGACGGTCTGAAGTTCCCGGGTCAGCTCCGAGCGGTTCGCTATCGTCCGGTCGGTCGGTTCGACCAGTTCGTCGGCGAGGAGGGCGTCGACCGCTTCCCGCGGACGGTGGGCGAGGATGGCCTTCCCCGCCGCACAGGCGTGGACGGGGACGCGGCTCCCCTCCCGGAGAGCCGAGGTCGCACCGTCGCCCGCCCGGTAGAGGAAGACGGCTTCTCCGCCCTCTTCGACGACGAGGCTCGCGGCCTCGCCGCTCGCGTTCGCGAGACGCTCTATCTCCGGTCGTGAGACGTGATACAGCGTGTCGTCGTCTCGGACCCTGGTGCCGAGTTCGAGGAATCGCAGTCCGAGGCGGTACCGTCCGTCCTGCCGGACGACGTACCCGAGCCGTTCGAGCGTCGCGAGGTGGTTGTGGACGCTACCTTTCGAACAGCCGAGACGGTCGGCGAGTTCGGTGACGCCTGCCTGGTCGAGCGTCGCGAGCGATTCGATGACTTCGAACGTTCTCGCGGTCGCGCCGACGGGATACTCCGCCATACTCCACGGACGTCGCCGCAGACACAAAAAGTTCGTTCACCGATGCTGAACGAACTATCGCGATAGTTCATTGCAGTCGCTCGTTGCCGCCAGAACCACGATTCGCCTCGTACCGCTATAGACCGCCTCTTACGCCCGACCTCGGATAAGGATTCGACGGGGAGCCGGCGAGACGTGAGAGTTTCGTTCACTGATACTGAACAAGGGTGTATTTCAGGTCCTGTTCGTCGTTACTTTACTTTCCCTTAAATACATCAGTTAATCTGGTATTGGGATACTAATTCTCGCAAATTCCCCTATTTGACCCAAAGAGCTATGTCTCCAAGCTTGTTGTTCTATAATATCTCGCACCATGACGGGTGACAGATACGATACGAACCGACGAAGCTTCCTCTACGCGACGCTCGGTGACCGCGAGTTGACGGCGCGCATCGAGAGCGGACTCCGTCCGACGACCGGCCAGACGGTCCGTTTCACCTTCGACGAGGACTCGCTGTACCTCTTCGACCCGGAGACGGGGGAGGCGCTGAAGACGAAGACGGCCGACGTGAGCGCGACGGTGGGAGACTACGCCCACACGGAGGGTGAGTCGGCGTGACCGACCGTATCGTCGACTACGACCTCTACGAGGTCCCGCCGCGCTGGCTGTTCCTCCGTCTGGAGACGAGCGACGGCCTCGTCGGCTGGGGCGAACCGGTCGTCGAGGGCCGGGCGCACACCGTCCGCGCCGCCGTCGAAGAACTGCTCGACACGTACCTGCTCGGGAAGCCGCCCGGTCGAATCGAGGACCACTGGCAGACGATGTACCGGGGCGGCTTCTACCGCGGCGGCCCCGTCCTCATGTCGGCCATCGCCGGCATCGACCAGGCGCTCTGGGACATCAAGGGCAAGCGGTTCGACGCACCCGTCTACGAACTGCTCGGCGGGCAGGCCCGGAACCGCATCCGCGTCTACCAGTGGGTCGGCGGCGACCGCCCCGAGAACGTCGCCGAGGCCGCCCGCGAGAAGGTCGACGAGGGGTTCACGGCGCTGAAGATGAACGCTACGGCCGAACTGCGGCGCATCGACTCCCCCGCAGCCGTCGACGAGGCCGTGGCCCGGCTGGCGGCGGTCCGCGACGCTGTCGACGACGACGTCGACGTGGGCGTCGACTTCCACGGCCGCGTCTCGAAGCCGATGGCCAAGCGACTCGCGAAGGCGCTGGAACCGCACGAGCCGATGTTCATCGAGGAGCCGGTCCTGCCGGAGCACAACGACGTGCTGCCCGAGATCGCCAGCCACACGACCATCCCCATCGCGACCGGCGAGCGCATGTTCAGTCGGTGGGACTTCAAGCAGGTCTTCGAGGACGGGAGCGTCGACGTCATCCAGCCGGACCTGAGTCACGCCGGCGGCATCACCGAGGTGAAGAAGATAGCCGACATGGCCGAGACGTACGACGTGGCGATGGCACCGCACTGTCCGCTCGGCCCCATCGCGCTGGCGTCCTGCATCCAGGTCGACGCCGTGGCCCCGAACGCCCTCATCCAGGAGCAGAGCCTCGACATCCACTACAACGAGACGAGCGACGTCCTCGACTACCTCGCCGACGCCTCGGTGTTCGAGTACCGCGACGGCTACGTCGACCTGCCCGACGGGCCCGGCCTCGGCATCGACGTCGACGAGCGACACGTCCGGGCGAAGGCGGGCGACGTCGACTGGCACAATCCCGTCTGGCGACACGAAGACGGCAGCGTCGCTGAGTGGTGACCGTGTCGGAACGCCCGCCCGCAAGCGCCCCCGACGGTGGCATTCGTCGGTTCGAGGACGACGCGCTACCGGACTACCGCGAACGACGGGCGGAGGGCGAGGACCGATGACCGTCCGCGTTACGGGCGGCGACACGGCGGTCGAGTACCGACCGGCCGAGCGCCGCCTCGTCGTCGAGCGGGACGGCGAGACGCTGCTTGACGGACGCCTGGACCTCGACGTCGGGGGCGAGACGCTGCCAGCGACCGGGGAGGCGACCGTCGACGCGTCGGACGGGGCCGCCCGCGCGGTCCACGAGAGCGCGTGGGAGACGACGGTCGACCTCGACGCGGGCGACGGTCACGTCGACGTGCGCGTGTCGCTGCGCGCTCCCCGCGACGGCGCGGCCGTCCTGGGCGACCTGCGGCCGCTGGCGGACGCGACGGCGCCGACGCACGGACCCCGCACCCGCCGCTATCGGCATGGGTACCAGTCCTAGACGCCGACGGCGACGCTCCCCGTCGGCGACCGCTTCCCGCCGGAGGAGAACGAACCGCAGATGCGCGACCTGACCGCCCCCCGGGTGCCTCCAACGGCGTGACGGCGCTGCTGGGCGAGGGCCGCCCGCTCACGCTGGGGTTCCTCGACCACTCGCGGTTCGACGTCGCCCACGATGGGGACAGCGTCCGAACTCGACTGCTCCTGACCACAAGGTAGTTCCCGCGACCGCGGTCACAAATTTTAATTGGCTCGTCAACCGGCTTGGCTAGCGTGGTTCACGAGACTGGAAATCGCACCGTCGACCGCGCCGTCGCTCGCGTCCTGGAGGGAGAGACCCTCGACCGACGCGACGGCCTGGCGCTGATGGCCCAGCCGGTCGCGCCGCTCGCGGAGGGAGCGGACCACGTCCGGGCGCGACTGGGCGATGGCACCGTCGACGCCTGTTCCATCGTCAACGCGAAGGCGGGCAACTGCGCGGAGGACTGCGGGTTCTGCGCCCAGTCGGTCCACTTCGACACCGGCATCGACACCTACGGCTTTCTCGACCCGGAGGAGATTCTGGACGCGGCGAAGCAGGCCGAACGCGACGGCGCACAGCGGTTCGGCATCGTCGTCGCGGAGAAGGGCGTTTCGAAGGAGAAACGCCCGGAGGAGTGGGCGGAGGTCGTCCGCGCCGTCCGCCTCGTCCGGGACGAGACCGACGTGGAGGTCGACGCTTCGCTCGGCATCCTCACGGAGGAGGAAGCCGACGTCCTCGCGTCCGAGGGCGTCGACCACTACAATCACAACGTCGAGACCTCGCCGCGCTTCTTCCCCGAAATCGTCTCGACGCACTCGTTCGAGGACAGAGTGCGAACGCTCGAGATAGCGAAGGAGGCCGGCATGGACCTCTGTGCCGGCGTCATCCTCGGCATGGGCGAGTCGCCGACCGACCGCGTCGACGCCGCCGTCGCGCTCCAGGACGTTGGCGTCTCCTCGCTGCCCGTGAACGTCCTGAACCCCGTCGAGGGAACGGCGCTGGGCGACCGCGACGAGGCGCTCATCTCCACCGAGGAGACGGTCAAGACCATCGCGGTGTACCGGCTGCTTCACCCCCACGCGCGGGTCCGCCTGACCGGCGGTCGGGAGGTCAACTTCGCCGACGGCGAGGAGCACCTGCCCTTCGAGGCGGGAGCCGACGGCGTCCTCACGGGCGACTACCTGACGACGGAGGGCCAGTCGGCCGCCGAAGACGTCCGGACGATAGAACGGGCCGGGCTGGAGCCGAACACGGCCGTCAACGACTTCGACCCGGCGGAACTGAAAGCGCGCGCCGACGGCACGGACGACGCCGACGCGGCGGTCGGCGCGGCCGCGAGCAGTACGGAATCGACGAACGACTGACCAGGATACGACAGCAATGGAAGACATCACGTTCGCCGTTCTCGGCACCGGTGGTATCGGACGCAGAGCGCTCGAAGTTTCCGCGGACAAGGACGACCTGACGCCGGTCGCGGCGTGCGACCGCCACGGGGTCGCCGTCGACCACGACGGCCTCGACGTGGACGAACTGCTCGCCGCCACGGAGGGGAACGTCGCCAGCGACGGCGGGACCGCCACCGCCGACGCCGGCGGAGCGACCAAGGAACACGGCGCGGAGAGCGGCGTCGTCGCCTCGGCGCAGGCGACGCCCACGGAGACGCCCATCGACGACGTCATCGCGGAACGCGAGGCCGTCGACGCGGTGCTCGTCGCGCTCCCGAACCTCGAACACGACTTCATCCCGCGGGTCGCGGAACGCTTCGCCGACGCCGGCTACGAGGGCGTCCTCGTCGACGTGCTCAAGCGGTCCCGCGTCATCGGCATGCTCGACGACCGCGAGGAGATGCTCCGGGAGTCGGGCATCACCTTCGTCTGCGGCGCGGGCGCGTCGCCCGGGTTCCTCACCGGCGCGGCGGCGCTCGCCGCACAGTCGTTCGTCGAGGTCGACTCGGTTGACATCCGGTGGGGCGTCGGTCTCAAGTCCGGCTACGAGGACAACCGCGGCACCGTCCGGGAGGACATCGCCCATCTCGACGGCTACGACGTCGAAACGGCGCGCGACCTCACCGACGAGGAGATAGCGGAGATAATCGACGCCAACGACGGCGTCCTCGAGTTCGAGGACATGGAGCACGCCGACGACGTCCTCCTGGAACGCGCCGGCATCTGCGACGCCGAGCACGTCACCGTCGGCGGGGTCCTCGACCTCCGGAACGACGAGAAACCGACGACGACGACCGTCGCGGTGACCGGCCGGACGTTCGACGGCGAGGTCGGGACGAACACGTTCGAACTCGACGACGACACGAGTATGGAGGCGAACGTCAACGGTCCCGCGCTGGGCTACCTGAAGGCCGCCGTCAGGCGCAACCGAACCGGCGACTACGGCGTCTACGGACCCGCCGAACTCATGCCCGGGTTCTGAGCCGTGCCGGACGAACGCACCGAGCGCCGCCGCGGGTTCGACCTCGCGGCGCGCCTCCGGACGCGCGAACGGCGGGGCCTCCACCGTGACCTCCGGCCCGTCGAGTCGGTCGAACCGCGGACGCGGGCGGCGCCCGACCCGGGCGGCGGCGTCCCGGCGTTCGACGCCGAGGGGAGCGACGACCTGCGCGTGTTCGCGGCCAACGACTACCTCGGACTGGCGGGCGACGACCGCCTGGCCGACGCGGCCGCCGACGCCGCGGCCGACGTCGGGGTCGGGGCCGGAGCCAGCCGACTGGTCTCCGGCGACACCGTCGCACACCGCCGGCTGGAGCGGGCGCTGGCGGACGCCAAGGGAGCGGAGCGAGCGCTCGCCTTCTCCTCGGGCTACGCCACCAACGTCGGCACCATCGCGGCGCTCGACCCGGACGTCGTCTTCTCCGACGAACTCAATCACGCCTCCATCGTCGACGGCTGTCGCCTCTCCGGTGGCGACGTCGAGATTTACGACCACTGCGACGGGGACGCCCTCCGGGCCGCGATGGCGCGGCGGGCGCGCGACTCGGCGACCGACGAGTCGTGGCTTGTGGTGACCGACTCGGTGTTCAGCATGGACGGCGACGTCGCACCGCTCGACGACGTCTGCGCGGCGGCCGAACGCCACGGCGCGTGGGTGATGGTCGACGAGGCGCACGCGACGGGCGTCTACCCCGGCGGTGTCGTGGGAGAGCGCGGGCTCGGAGACCGCGTGCAGGTCCAGCTCGGAACGCTCTCGAAGGCGCTCGGGGCGCAGGGCGGGTTCGTCGCCGGCTCCGAGACGCTGGTGGAGCATCTGGTCAACGCCGCCCGGTCGTTCGTCTTCTCGACGGGGCTGGCACCGCCGGCGGCCGCCGCCGCCCGCGAGGGCCTGCGCATCGCACGGGAGACCGACCGCCGCGACCGCCTCCACCGGAACGCGGCGTACCTCCGCGACGGCCTCACCGAGCGCGGCTTCGAGGTGCTCGGGGAGACGCACGTCCTCCCGGTGCTCGTGGGCGACCGCGCCGACGCGGTCGCGCTCGCCGGCGCGCTCCGCTCGCGGGGCGTCCTCGCGCCCGCCATCCGACCGCCGACGGTCCCGGCGGACGCGTGCCGGATACGCGTCGCACCGACGGCGACTCACGACGAGGCGGCGCTCGACGCGTGTCTCGACGCCTTCGAGTCCGCCGGGAGGGAGGTCGGACTGCCGTGACCCGGTCCGGACTCGCCGTCCTCGGCACCGGTACCGGCGTCGGCAAGACCGTGGTGACGGCGGGAGTCGTCGGGCGACTCCGGGAACGGGGTCGCGAGGCGGTTGCAATCAAACCGGTCCAGACGGGCTATCCCCCGGACGACGACGCCGGCGTCGTGCGGGACGCCTGCGGCACGGAGTCGGCGGGCGTCTGCCTCCGGCGACTCGAGCCCCCGCTCGCGCCCGCCGTCGCCGCCGAGGAGGAAGGCGTCACGCTCTCCTACGACGAACTCCTGGGCAACTGCGAGCGCGAACTCGCCGCGGCCGACCCCGGCGTCGTCGAGGGCGTCGGCGGTCTCCGGGTGCCGCTCGCCGACGACCGGGAGGTGGTCGACCTGGTCGCCGACCTCGACCTGCCGGCGCTGGTCGTCGCCCGCTCCGGACTGGGAACGCTGAACCACAGCGCGCTGACGGTCGAGGTGCTGGACCGCCGCGGCGTCGACGTTCTCGCCGTCGTGCTCAACGACTACGCGGGCGCGTCGCTCGCCGAGCGGACCAACCCGAGCGCGCTCGACGCCATGGTCGACCCGCCGGTGTACCGGCTTCCCGAACTCGCGCTCGAGCGGCCGGCCGACACCGTGACGGCGGTCCGGGACCACCTGCCTGTCGGTCTGGTCCCCGACGGGTAGGTCCGCAGTCCGTCCCTGCGCTCGTCGCGCTCCCCGCGAGCCCGCCGCCGCCGGAGTCGTCCGCGCTACCGGTCCAACACCACCAGCAGTCCGCCCGCAATCCAGAGGACGGCGGCGACCAGCGTCACGAGAACGTGGAGTTCCGAGACCCAGAAGGGGAGCGCCACGACGTGGCGAACGCCGGTGAGAAGCGGCGTCAGTACCGGAACGTTCAGATTGCGGTCGCCGATGACGTCGTTCCCCTGGGTTCCGTAGGGGTCACCGGACGACTCGCCGTACGGAACCCGGTCGGCCTCGTACGGCAGGCTCGGAACGTCGTAGCTGCGGACGACGCTGCCGTTCTGGGTTATCTCGACGACGCGATTGTTCCGGCTGTCGGTGATGAGGGTGTTGCCGTTCGGCAGGCGGTCCGCGTCCCGCGGCCAGTCGAGTGCGATTCCG
Source organism: Halomicrococcus pelagicus (assembly GCF_050954125.1). Lineage (NCBI taxonomy): Archaea > Methanobacteriati > Methanobacteriota > Halobacteria > Halobacteriales > Haladaptataceae > Halomicrococcus > Halomicrococcus pelagicus. The sequence continues at coordinate 100,568 of NZ_JBPBWC010000015.1, forward strand.
CCGACCTCGTAGACGGTCCAGGCCACCTCCCAGCTCCCCGTCGACTCGTTGCGGTGTAGTTCGACGACGCGATCGTTCTCCGAGTCCGCCACGACCACCGCACCGTCTCCGAGCCAGTGGGGGTTGTGTTGGCTGTCGAGAATCGAGGGGTCGCGGTCCTCGTTTATCACCTCGACGACGCCCTCGCCGCGTTCGAGAATCAGGAGCTGGTTCGTGTTCCGGACCGAGACGAGGTACCGACCGTCGCCGATGCGGTCCACGTCGTTGATGTGGAGCCAGTCGGTCTTCGTGGGGTCCGGCGGCGCGTCGTACCGCTGGCTGGCGTTCCAGACCCACGTCTGCTCGTCGGTCGAGAGGTTGTACGTGAAGATGCTCTCGTACTCCATGTCCGCGACGAGGAGTTCGCCGGAGGGAAGCAGTTCGGCGTCGTGGACTTCGCTGTCCTTCCGGGTCCGGACGGGATAGCTCCACTCGCTCGTTATCTCGTCCCCGTCCTCGGCCTCCGGGTCGATGAACCGAACGCCGGTACGCTTGCAGGGCGGCTCGTACGGGCCACAGCGTCTGTACTTGTCGGCGAAGGTCGCCAACACGGTTCCGTTGTCGAGCTGTGACACGTCCTGGTAGCTGATTGCGTCCCCGACGCTCCACTGCACGGTCCCGTTGTTGTCCAGCGAGGTGACGTTGCCGCCCCATCCTGGCCCCTGGACGCCGACGAGCGTGGTGGTGTTCGGGTCCGTTTGGCTCTCTACCCGGTCCACGTCCGGAGCGAGGGCCCAGCTCGCCCCGAACGTCGAGCCGACGATCAGAACGCCGACGAGAACGAGCAAGAGCCCACGTCGCGAAAGGTCGCTGTCGCCTCTCATTCGACCGTCACCCTCGTGCTGAAGCTCGGATAACCTTCGTTTCGAAGGCGGCCACGTAATTATCCTTTCCGGCCGTCGGGCGACGAACGGCCGGTTTGACCGCGGCGTTGGCGCCGTCCCCGACCGTCGTCCCGTCGACGACCGACCGGAGCGAACGAAGACCGGAGACACGTGATCGGAGACGCGTCGACGGTAGCGGCCCCGATACTCACTTACAGGTGGCCGTCGATGGGGCGACATGGACAGACGGGGGTTTCTGGCGGCCTTCGGGGCCGCCGTCACGACTAGCGTCGCCGGGTGCCAGGCACCCAGGCCCGGGGGGACGACGAACGGTGGCGGGAACGCGACCGGCGGAGCGACCACCGGAGGCGGGACCGCGACCGGTGGCACCCAGACGACCGGGACCGGAGGGGCGGGGGGAGCGCCGAACAGCGTCGACATGGTGACCCAGGGGAGCGACTACTACTTCGACCCCATCGGCCTCTTCGTGGAACCGGGCGAGACCATCTCGTTCGTCATCGATTCGGGTGCTCACTCCTCGGTGGCCTACGCGAGCAGTCTCGACACGGCGGAAACCACGCGGATTCCCGAGGGGGCCGAACCGTGGGATAGTGGGGTTCTCAGCCAACAAGGCGCGTCGTTCGACCACACCTTCCAGACGCCGGGCACGTACGACTACTTCTGTCTCCCGCACAAGACGTTGGGAATGGTCGGCCGCCTCGTCGTCGGCGAACCCGGCGGGCCCGCTGAGGGAAGCATGCCGCCCGACGGCGACGTGCCGGCAAGCGGCGCCATCGTCGAACGGGGAGCCATCTCGTACGACGAGTTCACCGGCTGATCCGTCTGGCAGGGGTCTCGTCGAGCGTTCCGGGGCGGCGCTCGTCGCCCAGCAGGGTCTCGAGCGAGGAGTAAGCGGTGATTTCACGGATTCAGCCGGGTCGTAACTAATTGGAAGTGGGTCGGGCGGAAAGTTACGATGTCGGAGAGAGACGAATCGACGGGTCGGTCGGGAAAACTGTTCCGCGAGCACCACCGAAACGTCCGGGGCGATCCGGGCCGCGACGGCGTCGTCGCTCCGAGGACCGGTCATGCGGGGCGGTAGAACGGACGGCGGACGCGTCGCCCGTCGTCGCTTCCTCCGCTTCGCCGGCGCTGCGGTCGCCGGTTCGGTCGCCGGCTGCGTGAACGACTCGCCGGAGGGAGCCGGCGGAGTGACGAGCACGCGGGAGACGGCGACGACCACCGACGAGGAGACGCGTCCGCGGACGACGCCAGCGAGAGAGACGACGCCGACCGACGACGACCCGTCGCTCCGGACGGCGTACAGGAGTCGCCAGCGGTACCGGTCGCCCGGGGAGAGCCTCGACGTGATGGAAGATCCGGACGCGTGGCGCGTGCGCCGGGGGTCGATGCGACCGGACCCCGGGCACGCGTTCGTCGGGACGAAGAGCGCGAAACTGGTCGGCGACGGCGGCGGTCACGCGGTCGTCGAGCGGTCGCTTCCGCAGCGCGACCTCTCGGATGCGGACGTATCCGTTGCCCTCCGGACGACGACGCCGGCCAGCGTCGCGTTCTTCGTCCAGTTGCTGGACGCGAACGGCAACGCCGCCGAGCAGCAACTCCGGTCCATCACGTGGGACGCTCCCGACGTCGGCTGGTTCCGCACCTGCCCTGGAACCTATGTCGCGGACGACGGGTTCGACCGGAGCGCCGTCACGCGGCTCCGTCTCCGGTTGAACAACGCCTCCGACCGGCGGGTCGTCGCATGGGTGGACGACGTGCGAGTGCATCCGAAACCCGACACGGGGTACGTGATTTTCAGCTGGGACGACGGCAAGCGGAGCTACTATCGGAACGCCGCGTCCGTGCACGACGAGTACGGCTTCCCGGCGGTGTTGACCCAGCCGCCCCATCCCGACGACGCGGGGTCGAAACTGTTCATGTCGGTCGACCAACTGCGGGAGCGACGGGACGCGGGCGACGAGATAGTGGCGCATGGGAGCGTCCAGCGTCCGTTCGCGCGGGTCTCCGAATCGACGCTCGACGGCATTCTCCGGCGGAACAAGCGGTGGCTCGTCGACAACGGGTTCGAGGGCGCTGACTTCGTCGTCTATCCGGGGAACAACTACGATGCGACGGCGCTGGACGTCGTCGGCCGCTACCACCACATGGGCGGGATGAACCAGGCGGGCAGCGTCAACACGACGGGCGTCCACGGGTTCGACCCGCTCGTGCTTCCCCGAACTATCGGTCACGACCTGACGATAGCCGAGCGCCTCGTCGACCGGGTCGCCGCCCACCGCAACGCCGGCATCCTCAACTTTCACGACTTCGCGAGCGAGAACACGATGAGCGTCCCCGACTACCGTGCGCTGCTGGAGCACGTCGACCGCACGTCCGGCGTCGAGGTCATCACGTTCTCCGACCTCTGGCGGCTGCGGACCGGTGGCCCGTGAACGCGTCGCCGCGACGCGAGGCGCACGGACCGGGCGGCGATGCCGGTCAGTCGTCGCCCTGCTCGGCGAGTTCGTCGGCCGACGGAACGACGCCGAGTTGGCGTAACACGCCGAGCGCGTCGTAGTTCGTCCACATCTCGGTTATCTTCCCGTCGTCGACGTGGTAGAGTTCCATCCCCGTCACCGTCACCTCCTCGCCCGTCGGTTCGATTCCCATCAGTTCGCCCTCGTGAGTACCCCGGGCCGTGTACCGCATCGCCACGGCGTCTCCTTCGGCGACCAGTTCCTCGACCACGTACTCGGCGTCGGGAAAGGCGTCGCGGTACGCCGCGGCGTACTCGCGGTACTCCTCGCGGCCGCGCGTTCCGTCGGGCGACGACGGGTCGTGGAGCACGAAGTCCTCGGCGTAAATCTCGTCGACGACGTCGACGTTCCCTTCGGACCAGATCTCTTCGGGGTCGCGGCGAACGAGTTCCTTGTTCTCTTCTGGTGTCATCTGCTTTCCCCCAACAGGTGTCGACGCCATCCGCCTTCAAAGAGTGGGCCAAACCCCCGGTTCGGACGGAGAGAGTTTTAAGGACGGGCGTAGTAACAGTACACTCCATGCCCGAAATCGTCCTCGAAGACGGCGACACGCTCACCTGCGACGAAGTCGACCTTCGGACGCCGGGATGGCTCATCGCCAAGTACGCCGGCGAGGGACCGGAACGGCTGAAGGCGATTCCCCGGGAGAACGTCGACGTTGTCGACGGCGTTCCGCCGGAGTTTCTCCTGCCGTCCGACGAGGACTGACCGCCGCGTCGAACGTCGCCGGTCGTCCCGACAGGGTGGTAGACGTTCGTCCGTCGAGAGCGCCCGGGACCGTCAGGGACCGCCCTCCTCGCGGGGTCCACCAGCGTTCCAGGCTATCGAGGGGTCCGTGCTCCGACCCGCCGAACCCCAATGTTAAAATATTATCATTGTGTTCTGTACTGTGATTGGCGACCGGACGGTGCGACGGTAGAGAGACAGCGAACGACCACACCGAGCGAAACCCCACGACATGCCAACCGAGAAACCTCCTGCATCCGAGATGTCGATAGACACGGTCTTCGGCCTCCTCGCCAGCCCGCGGCGGCGCGCTGTCCTCCATCGCCTCAGGTCGGCAGACGGAAACGAGCTGTCGGTCGACGCCGTCGCCGAGGCGCTCACGGAGAACTGCGAGACAGTACAGTCGAAGCGACGAGCATTGATTTCGCTCCGTCACCACCACCTCCCGAAACTCGACGACGCCAGTGTCGTCGAGTTCCGACGGGACGACGAAACCGTGCGATACGCGGGTGGACCCTTCTTCGACGACGTGTTACAGCGGGCCATCAGTTTCGAACAGTCGTAGTCGGACGACCCCACCGTAGCGCGCTGCCCCGTCGGTCGACGAACGGGCGCGAGCGAACCGCCCGGTGACCAGGCCGGGACCGACCGGACGCGCCGGGGATGGTCCGTTCGACTCGTCGGCCGGGCCACGTCACCGCGTCGAACCGACAGGTGACAGACACGTCGTCGACCGGCACTCGCTGTCCGGCGGGCCAGGGAAAGTACAATCCACGAGTGCAGTGGTATCTTCCCCCACGCTTATGTCGTCAGTTCTGGAAGTCTATTCGGGAAAATGGTGAACGATGGTACCAGCCACGACGGCCGGCGGTCGTCCGAAACGGTCGGCGAAGCGAACGACACTACGGAGCGGCAACCGAATCTCGACAGGCGGCGATTCCTGCGGACCGCCAGCGTCGGGGTCGCGGGAGCGGGGCTGGCGGGGCGCGTCGGAGCCGCCGCGAACCAGGGGTCGATAACCATCGGCGTGCTCGCGCCGGAACCTGGACAGAACCCCATCGGCGCGTCGATGGCGAACTCCGCGAGACTCGCCGCCGAGGAACTCAACGAGAACGGCGGTATCGGCGGCGCGACGGTCGACGTGAGCGTCAAAGACACGCAAGAGGACCCCTCGGTCGGGAATCGAAAGTACCAGGAGTTGACGGTCGGCGAGCAGGTGGACCTGACCACGGGCGTGTTCACGAGCGAAGTCCTGCTGAACATCATGTCGAGCATCGCCCAGCAACGGACCCTCCACCTCAGCACGGGGGCGGCGACGCCGGAGGCGAGCCGGCAGGTCGCGCAGAACTACGAGCAGTTCAAGTACTTCTTCCGGACCGGACCGGTCAACTCCCAGTTCCTCGGCCGGAATATGGTCGATTTCGCGGAGGCGAACTTCGACTCGATGGGCTGGGACTCCGTCGCCGTCCTCGCCGAGGACTTCAAGTGGACGGAGCCGATATCGCAGGAGCTAGAGGGCGCGCTGGGCGAGACGGGCGTCGACGTCCCCATCAACACCCGGTACGCGAGCGACACGGAGAACTTCTCGCCCATCTACGACAGGATTCAGAGCGCAGGCGTCGACGCGGCGTACGTGGTGATGGCGCACACCGGAACGGCGGCGCTGGTGCAGTGGGCGAAACAACAGCGGCCGTTCGGGTTCGGCGGCATCCACGTTCCGATGCAGTTGCCGTCCTACTACCAGTCCGTCAACGGTGCCGCCCGGTTCGCGGTGACCCAGAACTCCGCGACGCCGACGAGCGAGATAACGCAGAAGACAGTGCCGTACGCGAACGCGTACCAGGAGGCGTACGGCCAGTTCCCCGTCTACACCGGCTACATCACGTACGACGCCATCAAGCAGTACGCCGCCGCGGTCCAATCGGCCGGGAGCCGCGACCCGGACGACGTCATCCCCGCCCTGGAGGAGTCGTCGTACACGGGAACGACGGGGACGCTGGAGTACTACGGCCGGGACCAGCAGTTCCCGCACGACGTGAAGTACGGACAGGAATTCGCCTGGCCCGTCTGGCTCCAGTGGCAGGAGACCGACGGCGGGGGCAGACAGGAGGTCATCTGGCCGGAGGACGTGAAGACGACCGACTACGAGTCGCCGCCCTGGGTGTAGCCCGGCAACGATGGTCGACGCACTCAATGTGACGATAAACGCCGTCATGATAAGCGCGCTGTACGCGCTCGTCGCCATCGGCTTCACGCTGATTTTCGGCGTCGGCGGGGTCCTCAACCTCGCTCACGGGGCGAACATCACCATCGGCGCGTTCACGGCGTTCTACGTCACGACGGCGGTGGGGCTCGGCATCTGGGTCGGGGCGATAGCCGCGCTGGTGGTCGCGGGCCTGTTCAGCGCCGCGCTGTACGCCGGAATGATTCGCTGGGTGCAGGACGAGCCGATAACCGTGATGATTCTGACGCTCGTGGCGTCCATCGCCGTCGAGCAGTTCTTCCTCGTGCTGGAGGGGACCCAGCCGAAGGCGCTCCCGTCGCTGCTGTCGGGGCAGCTATCGCTCGCCGGGAACACCGTCCAGGCGAACCAGGCCCTGGCGTTCCTCCTGTCGTGGGTGCTCATCGGTCTGCTCGTCGCCGGGGTCCACTACACCCGGACGGGCAAGGCCGTCCTCGCGACGAGCATGAGCACGAAGGGTGCGGCGCTCGTCGGCATCGAGAGCGACCGCATGTACCTCTACACGTGGCTGCTGGCCGGGATGCTCGCCGGCATCGCCGGCGTCTTCCTCGGGTCGTTCAGGACGGCGACCTACACGATGGGGCGGGGGCCGCTCATCCTCTCGTTCTCCATCGTCGTGCTCGGGGGCATCGGCTCGATTCGCGGCAGCGTCGTCGGCGCCTACCTCATCGGGTTCCTCGAAGTGTTCACGGTGTCGTACGTCGATTCGAGCCTGAGCGGCCTCGCGTCGCTCGTCGTCCTCGTCGGCGTGCTGCTGTTCAAGCCCGAGGGGCTGTTCGGCCGCGAACTCGCGGAGGCCTGACCATGACGGACGACGTCACCACCGAACGGACGACGTACCGCGATTTGCTCGACCCGTCGTCGCTCGCGCTCCGCCACCGCCTCGGCGTCGTCGGACTGCTGGGACTCGGCGTGCTCCCGTTCGGCGTCGAACCGCTGACGGTCCTGAAGCTCACGGGTGCGCTGTACTTCGCCATCTTCGCCATGAGCTGGGACGTCGTCTCGGGGTACACCGGCCAGATAAGCTTCGGGCACGGTCTCTTCTTCGGCGTCGGGGGGTACGCCTCGGCGCTTCTCAACCTGGAGTGGGGGGTCGACCCCGTCCTCGCGGTGCTCTGCGGGACGGTCGCCGCCGCGGTCGCCGGCGTCGTCATCGGCGTGCCGGCGCTCCGGCTCGAAGGCCCGTACCTGTCGCTCGTGACGCTCATCGCCCCGCTCATCCTGCTACGGGTGTTCATCGTGTTCAGCGGGACGTTCGGCGGCGAACTCGGGCTGTCGAGCCCGGAGAACCTGCTCGCGTTCGAGAGCTTCCGGACGGCGATAACGGCCAACTACTACCTGGCGTTCGGACTGTTCGCGTTCGTCCTCCTCCTGTTGCTCGCGGTCACGCGGTCAGACGCGGGGTCCGTGTTCACCGCCATCCGCGAGGACGAGGACGCGGTCGCGTCGGTGGGGCTAAACCCGGCCCGGTTCAAGATATTCGCGTTCGTCCTGAGCGCCGCCGTCGGCGGACTCGCCGGGGCGGCGTTCGTCCACACGCCGGTCGGCAACCCCCAGCCCAGCCAGTTGCTCGTGCTCACCGTCAGCATCGAGGTCATCGTCGCCAGCGTGCTCGGCGGGATGGGGACCATCGTGGGGGCGGCGGTCGGCGGGCTGTTCTACTTCCTGCTGCGGGACTACCTCGGCCAGATCACCTGGACCGTGCCGGTGCTCGACGTGCCGCTGTCGGAACTCGACCTCTTCCTGTTCGCGCTCGTCACGCTCGCGCTCCTGTTCTTCCTGCCGCGCGGCATCGTCCCCTGGGCCGTCCGGAGCGGTCGGCGGCTGGTGTCCGGCGGGGACCGGACGGTGCCGGACGGCGGCACCGCTCCGCTCGAACGGACGCCGGTCGCCCGGCGCGAGACGGAAGACGACGGCGTCCCGACGCGAGAGGGAGACGGCGACGGACGGAGAGACGGCGACGACCGCGACGCGGGAGGGAGCGGATGAACCGCGAGCAGGCGGCGACGGACGCCGGGGAGTACGGCCCGGACGACGGCGTCCTCGTCCTCGACGGACTGACGAAGCGGTTCGGCGGACTGACGGCCGTCGACGACCTCTCCTTCGCCGTCGCCGACGGTGAGATACTGGGGCTCATCGGGCCGAACGGCGCGGGCAAGTCGACGACGTTCGACTGCGTGATGGGGACGTACCCGCCGACCGCCGGGACGGTGTGGTACGACGGCGAGGACGTGACCGGCGAGCCGGTCCACGAGATGGTCAAGCGCGGGATGGCCCGGACGTTCCAGTCGTTCCGGCCGTTCCGGGACCGGTCGGTCGTGCGGAACGTCGCGCTCGCGCTCGTCCCGGACAGGGTCGCGTCCCTCTCGGGGCTCCGCGGCGAGACCCGAAAGCGAGCGGCCGCCATCTGCGAGCGCGTCGGACTCGGCGATCGGCTGACCCAGCGACCGGACGAGTTGCCCCACGCGGGCCTGCTGCGGCTCGAACTCGGCCGCGCCCTCGCGACCGACCCTGACCTGCTGCTGGTCGACGAGCCGTTCGCCGGCCTCTCCAGCCGGGAGGTCGAGGACGTCTCGGCGCTTCTGTCGTCGTTCCGCGACGACGGCGTGACGCTCGTGGTCGTCGACCACAACATGCGCGGGCTCCTCTCGCTCATCGACCGCGCGGTCGTCATCCAGTTCGGCGCGAAGATAGCGACGGGCCCCCCCGACGAAATCAGGCGGGACGCTCGCGTTCGCGAGGCCTACCTCGGAGGCGGGTCGGCGTGAGCGCCGACGCGGCGGCGACGACCGACGACGGAAGCGATCCGGTCCTGCGCGTCGAGGACCTCCGCGTGTCCTACGGCGAGGTCACCGCGCTCCGCGGCGTCGACCTCCATGTGCAGGCCGGCGAGATAGTCGGCGTCATCGGGCCGAACGGCGCGGGCAAGTCGACGCTCGCCGACGCGGTCAGCGGCCACCTCCCCTACGAGGGGAGCGTCACGTACCGCGGCCGCGAGGTCGCCGACGCGCGAGCGAGCGAACTGGTCGCCGACGGGCTGATACACTGCACCGAAACCCGGGACCTGTTCGGTCACATGAGCGTGGCCGACAACCTCGACCTCGGGACGTACCGCCACCGGAACGACGTCGACGCTCGACGCGAGTTCGTCTACGAGCTGTTCCCGACGCTGGCGGAGCGGACGGGCCAGAACGCCCGCACGCTGAGCGGCGGCGAACAGCAGATGCTCGCCGTCGGCCGCGCGCTGATGAGCGACCCGGACCTCCTGTTGCTCGACGAACCGACGCTAGGCCTCGCTCCGGTCGTGGTCGATGACATCAGCGACGGCATCGAGCAGATTCGGGACGCCGGGGTGACCGTGCTGCTGTGCGAGCAAAACGTGACGTTCGCGATAGACCACGCCGACCGCATCTACCTGCTGGAGAACGGCCGCATCGAGCGCGAGGGGACGCCGGCGACGCTGCGCGGCGACGAGTACATCCGCGACGCCTACCTCGGCGGCTGACCGTCGCCCTGGCCCCGTCGCCGGGCGGTCGTCCCGCGCCGTCAAGACTCGGACAGGTACGCGTTCCGAACGATTCCGGCAGGCGAGTGAAGTCGATGGATTCCGGAGTAACGCTTTAGAAGGAAGGCGAGTGATATCTAACCACATGACAAATCTTGTCACGAACATCCGGTCGGTCGCGGCCGACCACCCCGACGAAGTGGCGGTCTCCTACGACGGCCAGGACGTCACCTACGAGCAGTTCTGGGCGCGGGCCGGCCAGTTCGCGGCCGGACTCGACGACCACGGTGTCGAGGAGGGCGACCGGGTGGCGGTGTACCTGCCGAACCTGCCGCAGTTCGTCACCGCGTTCCACGGCACGCTCCGCGCCGGCGGCGTCGTCGTCCCGATGAACCCCCAGTACAAGTCCCGCGAGATACGGCACCTGCTCGCCGACAGCGAGGCGAAGGTCGTCGTCACGCTGGCCGACCTCGTCCCCTTCGTCGAGGAGGTCGAGGACGACACCGCCGTCGAACACGTCGTCGCCGTCGGCGAGGGCGAGTTCGAGGCGTTCCTCGGCGACGACGATCCCGCGGTCGTGGACCGCGCCGACGACGACGTCGCAGTTCAACCGTACACCAGCGGCACGACCGGCCAGCCGAAGGGCGTACAGCTGACACACCGCAACCTCGCCTCGAACGCCAGCGTCGCGGCCGACCTCGTCCCCGAGGGCATCAGACCCGACGACAAACAGCTCGGCGTCCTGCCGCTGTTCCACATCTACGGCATGACCGTCGTCATGAACGCGACGCTGTTCAACGGCGGCGCGTACTATCCGCTTCCGCAATGGGACGCCCAGCAGGCCGTCTCGATCATCCAGGACGAGGAGCTGACGCTGATGCACGGCGTCCCCGCGATGTACAACGACGTCATCAACCAGCCGGACGCCGAGACGTTCGACCTCTCGTCGCTCCGACTGGCGGGCGTCGGCGGCTCCGGCATCCCCATCGAAGTCCTGCGACGGTTCGAAGAGCTGTACGACGTGACCATCTACGAGGGGTACGGGCTGACCGAGACCAGTCCCGTCACGCACTTCAACAGCCCCGACGCGGGCCGCCGGGTCGGCAGCATCGGGAAACCGCTCCCCGACGTGAAGGCGAAGATCGTCGACGACGACTTCGAGGAGCAGCCCCGGGTGGAGGAGGGGCCGGTCGACGAGGACGAGGTCGACCTCGACGAAATCACGGGCGAACTGGTCGTCGCCGGCCCGAACGTGATGAAGGGCTACGCCGGCCTACCGGACGCCAACGAGGACGTGTTCACCGAGGCCGAGGGCGAACGCTGGTTCCACACCGGCGACCTCGGCTACTGGGACGAGGACGACTTCTTCTACGTCGTCGACCGCAAGACGCACATGATCAACACCGCAGGGTACAACGTCTACCCGCGCGAGGTCGAGGAGCTCCTCTTCGAACACGAGGGGGTCGCGGACGCCGCCGTCGTCGGCATCCCGGACGAGCGCCGGGGCGAGACGGTGAAGGCGTTCGTCGTGCGAGCACCGGACGCCGACGTCACGGCGGAGGAGCTCAAGCAGTTCTGCCTCGACAACCTCGCGGAGTACAAGCATCCGCGCGAGGTGGCGTTCGTCGACGAGCTTCCGCGCACGACGACGGGCAAGGTCCAGAAGTTCGAACTCCGACAGCAGGAGGTTGAAGAGCCGGCGGAGTGAACCGACGACCGTGGTCGGACGTGACTGAGGACCGCGACGACCTGCTCTCGGGAATCGACGCAGGGTTCGAACACGAGTCGACGTGGGAGGTCGGAGCGTTCGAACCCCAGACCATCGCCGACGGCGTCGCGGTGAGTTCGACGCCCGAGCTCATCGGCTGCATGGAGGGGACGGTGCGCGACGGCGTCACACCGCTGTTGCCGGACGGCCATCGCATCGTCGGCGTTCGAATCGAGTGCGACCACCGCGCACCGACGCCCGCCGGCGAGGAGGTCACCGTCGCCATCGAGGTCGAGGAGACCGACGCGACGGACGACCGGCTCGTCTCGACGGCGACCGTCGCAGACGAGCGCGGGACGGTCGCGACCGGTCGGATGCACCACGCGGTCGTCGACCGGACGTCGTTCGCGGACCGCGTCGAGCGGCGTTTCGACCGCGGATAGGCGGTCGAACGGCCCCACACCGTTCTCCGGGGTGGTCTCGGCATCGGCGCGGTCCACGACCGCGGAATCTTCGGCAGCGAGCGCACGGCCGAGAGAACCGTGACTTACAGCGGTTCGTCGCCGTCGACGATGCGTTTCGCGCGGTCGGCGAGCGCGGGCACCCGGTCCTCCATCCGCGGGTACAGCGGGTCGTCGCTGTTGCCCTCCAGGTACCGGCGATAGAACATCTCGCCGAGCGCGGCGAGCTTGTACACCGCCAGCGCGCGGTAGAACCGGTCGTGGTCGTACTCGATGCCGGTCGCGTCCTCGTACCGCTCGACGAGGTCGTGCCGGGTCGGGTACGCGTCCGCCTCCATGAAGGTGGCCGTCAGTTCGGGGGTGGCGGGCGCAGGGTCGCCGGGGTCGCGCCAGTACGACAGCATCCAGCCGAGGTCCGCCAGCGGGTCGCCGAGCGTCGCCATCTCCCAGTCGAAGACCGCCACCAGTTCGGGCGGCGTCCCGGGCGCGAACATCACGTTGTCGAGCTTGTAGTCGCCGTGGACCAGCGCGTGCTCGTGGTCGGGCGGTCGGTTCTCCGCAAGCCAGTCGCCGACCTCCTCCAGCACCGGGACGGTGCGTTCCTCGGCGGTCCGCTCGAACGCCCACTCCAGTTGCTTCGTCCAGCGGTCGACCTGGCGGTCGGTGTACCCGGCGGGCCGACCGAACTCCCCGAGACCGACCGCCTCGTAGTCGAGCGAGTGGATGGCCGCGAGCGTGTCGACCAGTTGCTCGCCGACGCGACGGCGGGCGTCGGGCGTGGCGAACCGGTCGGGTTCGGCGTCCCGCAGCACGTCGCCCTCGACGCGTTCCATCACGTAGAAGTCGCTCCCGATGACCGAGTGGTCCTCGCAGGCGAGCACGGTCGGCGGGACGGGGACGGCGGTGTCCTGGAGGGCGTCCATCACCCGGTACTCCCGGAGCACGTCGTGGGCCGTCTCGGCGGTCTCGCCCGGCGGCGGGCGGCGAACGACGAGGTCGCGGTCGCCCCAGGTCACGAACAGCGTCTCGTTGGAGTGGCCCTCCGCGTGATGGCGGACGGCGAACTCCCCGGGGTCGCCCAGCCGGTCCGCGAGGTAGTCGCGGAGCGTGGCCTCGTCGACGAGTCGGTCGAAGTAGTCGCGTTCGTCCTCGGTCATGAGTGTCGTGTCGGCGTTCTGCGGGGCGACCGTACGGGCCCGGGACCGGCACCGTGGGACCGGTCGTCCGTTCGCATCGGCCCGTCGTCGTCGCGCCCGATTCGAGTTCGAGGTACGTGGAAGGTCGGCATAGTACTTGGGTCGCCGGAACCGGAGAAACCCTTTTGCGGAACTGCGGAGAGTGTGACGTATGAAGTACGACGACCCGCCGCGAGCGCAGGCGGTTGCCGAGCGCGTCAGGACCTTCGTCGACGAGGAGGTCGTCCCCGTCGAGCGAGAGACCCTCGGCGAGGGACCCGTCTCGGACGATACCGTCTCCAGGCTTCGGGAGGAGGCTCGCGACCGCGAGTTGTACGCACCACAGGTTCCAGAGGAGTACGGCGGCATGGGGATGGGGTATCGCGAGATGCTCCCGGTGTTCGAGGCGGCCGGACGGAGTCTGCTCGGTCCCGCGGCCATTCGCGTCGACGCGCCCGACGAGGGCAACATGCACACGCTGGAGCTGGTCGGCACCGACGACCAGAAGGAGCGCTGGCTCGAGCCGCTGGCCGAGGGCGAGGCCAAATCGGGGTTCGCGATGACCGAACCGGCGCCGGGAGCGGGCTCGGACCCCAAGATGATACGGACGACCGCCGAGAAGGACGGCGACGAGTGGGTGATCGACGGCCACAAGTGGTGGACGACGCAGGGCAGCGACGCCGACGTCCTGCTGGTGATGGCCCGAACCGACCAGGACGCCCACCCCTACGAGGGCTGCTCCATTATCCTCGTGCCCGCGGACACGCCCGGCGTGCACGTCGATCGGGACATCCCCCACGTCGGCGGTAGCGTGACGGGGTTGAGCCACGCCGAAATCCGGTTCGACGACGTTCGCGTGCCGGAGGAGAACCTGCTCGGCGACGAGAACGCCGGCTTCGCCATCGCCCAGCAGCGACTCGGGCCCGCACGGTTGACCCACTGCATGCGCTACTCCGGGATGGCCGAGCGCGCGCTCGACGTGGCGAAAGCCTACGCCAGCGAGCGGACGGCGTTCGACGGACCGCTCGCCGAGAAGCAGGCGCTCAGGTTCGAGGTCGCGGACGCCGAAATCCGGTTGCACGCCGCTCGCACCACGGTTCGTCACGCCGCCGACCGCATCGCGGCCGGCGAGGAGGCCCGCGTCGAGGTGGCGACGAGCAAGGTCTTCACCGCGAACGTCGTCCAGGACGTCATCGACACCGCGGTCCAGATGTGCGGCGGCAACGGCATCGGCAAGGACCTCCCGCTCGCGGACTTCTACGAGAACGTCCGCCAGTTCCGCATCGTCGACGGTGCCGACGAGGTCCACAAACGCGTCGTCGCCAGGGACGCCTTCGACGACGTCGATCCGGGCGAGGTCGAACACCTGACCCAGTACGACGAGTAACCGTCGAGGAGGCCAACTCGCCGCGTCCGGCGGGCGCTGCAGCGGTTGCACCGATCGTCCCCGTCCGTTCGACCACGTTCCGTCGCAGCCGGCCGACGCTCCGGCCGGTCCGTCACAATACCACGTTACCGGGGAGTACAGTCCGTTACTGCATCGAAACGTGGGATACAGAACCAGTTGTACGGTCTTATACGCGGCCGGGCGACGTTCACTATATACCACATTTATAGATAGAATCGTCGTAGGTTCAGCGCACCATCGGGTGTTGACCATGGAGAGAGAACAACCGACCAGCGAACAGACAACCGACGAACCGACGGACGAATCGAGGCGTACG
>NZ_JBPBWC010000016.1:0-115254 GCF_050954125.1 Halomicrococcus pelagicus
GACGACACGAAGGCGAACCGCGTGGAACGGGGCTTGTACATCTGCTCGTCGTGTGGGTTGGTCGGGAACGCGGATTGTAATGGGGCGGAGAATATGCGGCAGAAGATAACTCCGAGTCCTCACGGCGAGGATAGGAGTAACGGCTGTGTGGCACAGCCCTCGGTACACCTGTTCGACCGCGAGAGCGGGACGTTCAAGACGAAAGAACAGGTCGTATCGTAGACCGGCAAATATCCCACCTGTCGTACGGGAAGCCTCGCCGTTTACGGCGAGGAGGATGTCACACGTATTAAGAACAGCAGTCTCACCTTCTGAGGGTGCCGACTAATCTCTCCGTTGAATGATGGTGATGAGCTGGGACTTTGGAAGCCACTCGTCAGAGAGATACGGGACGTCGTCCTGCTTCTCGAATCTCCGGTACTCTTCCTGTAGCTTGTCGTTCAACCGCTTTCGACGGTCGCTATCGACTGCAGTATTCTCTACTCCATTCTCGAGCGAGTGTATCTTGTGTGCGATCTGCATGAGACGACGACCCGGCGACGAGTCCTTGAAGAGAACTGCGTCCTCGGTTTCCCGGGAGATATATCCAACAAATGTGATGGCCAGGTTTCCCCGCACGTCGTCCGTTTTCTCTTCGACTAGCCACTCCGGAAGCTGGATGAACACGTCATCCTCGTCCAAGAGGCCCAGCAATTGCCACAGTTGACGCGTGTCTTGTTCGTTGATGAGGTCACGCTCTCGGGCCGCCCCCAGGGTCACATCGCGGTCGCTGAGCGTCTCTGAGTGCCACTCGCGAGCGAAGGAGTCGTAGTCAGCGTACGTTCTGATAGCGTCAACCACTACTAAATAGATAGAAGAGCGAGACAAAGAAAGATTCTATCACCGTTCTACCAGAACTGTTCTGGTCCCAAAGGCCGTCTACCAGCGGGAACTGCGGGCACGGTATCAACCGATGTACTCCGTAGCGAGTAGGAGTGTTCGAACGGGGAGGCAATTCTACGACACCGTCTCCATTCGGACGTACTAGGGGCTCTGGGACTTCACTCCTCAGGGCTTATCGAAACAATGGACTCAGTCTCGCACTCCGGGCACTGTTCGTGCTGGGAATGAAAGCATGCCTCACACTAGTAGTTTGCATTCTGCGTAGCGGTCTCGGTAGCCGTCTGCTTGAACTGCTTGACCTCCCTCCCGATTCGTTCGAAAAATCCCATCGCGTTCGTAGAAATACGGCCACGACCGTGTTAAACGTCGCAAACCCGATGGCTTTAATGAGACAGACTAGCTCTGCATTGAGGGCCCCGGTCTCAACTTCTGTAGGCTATGTTAATTGATAGCGGTGGCAACGATATCGTCACTGCCACATACGGAACATCGATCAGGCGCAGTGTCGAATGTCGTCCCACACTGCCGGCATTCAACCACCACATCTGGCTTCTCGCTGGCCGTTACAACCTGCCGGACCCGCGAGAGAACACTCATATTAGTCCTTTTTGGCTTCGAGTCACATACATCATTCGGAATCGAAACCAGCCGTCTTACTATTTATACCAGTTATGAAGCACCCACGAGTATGTCACTAACCAGATTCGTGGAGGTAGCGTGTGCGTCTGTCGTAGCTATTGACCACCCAAAGGCGACATCTGGTAAGATAGCCGATGCCGTTGCACGCAACTAGAGTACCACCAGCAAACGCTCGAATTCACTTCACGACTAAGGGCTCATGATTCGGCATCCACGACTGATGGATGACGGCGGCGTCAAATATCTCTATGACGCCCAATCGCTTGCAGAAACTGCAGCGTGGTTGGACTGCGAACTGACCGAATTGACCGACGCTGTCCCGACTCAACGTTCATACCTGCGCACGAATTAAACGGCTGTGTTGAAACACTCAATCAATGGCAAGTGTTAGATTTCGTGCTGAATAGAGGACGCGTATCTCACTCCGCTCGCAGCCATTGATTAGTTAGCAATCATCCGGGCGATCCAGACGATCGGGATCACCGGGATGGCCAATCCGGTAATCAGAAGCACGATAGCGATCACTACCTTCTCGCCGCGACTCGAATCATGCCATATCGACTGCCACATATCATCGATCGCCTGTGCCGTTCGTTGGATTAGTCCAGCCACACATGGTCTGCAGGTATATAGACGGAAAACCTCACGGGCTGCAATGGCTGGTCGACCTCATTTCCCACACCTGTTAGTATATTCTGCTAACTCAGTTCGACTTGCAATCCTCTCCGGTGATATCACAACCCCGGGTGTTCTCGTCGTCCACCTACGTCCTTCACCAACCCCATGGTGGGGCTGTAATTCTCTACTGACCACGTAGTTGCACCAGTGTCGGTGGGGGACTTCCCACTAATTGCCTTGTATAGAAATTTAATCTAATTATCTATAAGACCAATCTTTATACGGCTTGTAACTCTAGACGTCCGCACGACACCGATTAGAGTGACGGACGACCCCCCGGAGTCCGGAACGGCACGGCACTGTCGCTCTGCGTGGGGTTTCTCGTTCTGTGCAATCAATTGTTGCTGGACGTGAGCGCATCGTGTTGCTTTCCCCAACCCCATGGATCGGTGGCAGAGCGTGGACGAGAACAACAGCGGCGATTGTGATATCACTCGCGACCGGGAGTGTCTCGGGGTAGTGAGCGACGGTTTCACTGGACACCTAGTGTCCCGGTCGCTACTGACACCCGGCGAGTGATATCACTCCTTTTCTTATCTGGATACTTCTCTAGACTCACCGGGAAATTACCTTCAACAGTTAGCAGTGCTCGCGTTCAAATGCGACCTGAGGGATATCAACAAATAGTCTGTTTGGGCTATAGTGTGAATCGAGCAACACTCTTATAGGAGACAGGGACTAATGGGGTATACGTAATGGCCGCTACAACCGCTAATAAGCCGGCTGACTGCTTATATGGTTCTTGTGCGAGCGTCGCCCTGATTGAAGCACTCGAGCAATACAATGGCATCGACCCGCACGACAGCGAGTTCCGACTCTACGGTGTGATCGACCCTGACGCACTCGATACTCTCTTTAGCGGCCAGCAAGCCACCGGTCTCTCTATCGAGTTCGACATCGACGACGTCACTGTCTCCATCTCGCAGGCTCACGACGACATTCAGGTCCGAGTCATCGACCCCCTCGCATAGACACCACCTGCTGTTCACACAAACAACTCCGACTGAATCCATAATTTCGAATGCCCTTATATTCATAAGTTTACCAGAATGCATTTAATAACCTTCCCCGTAGGTGTGAAAAGTAGGAGAGAAAGCTTAGGTGGGATGATTGTGAGGCTGGAAGTATGAATCCTCGGACATTTCACAAAGATGGTCGCTATTACGACTTAGAGCCGTCGTGGTATTTCGAGAGTTGGAACGTTATTCAACGCATTTTCAACTACAGAAAGATTACAATAAACTTCATGACTCATTCAAAGAACTCCGGGAAGTGTACAAGAAGTGTGAATCTCAGGGGATAAATGCAATAACCAAATCATTCGACATCACCCGACCGATAACCAAAATTATGGAAGCAGCGGAAGTGTTCTCGTACAATTTTCCCGAATTAGCAAAATCCTCTTGGCGGGGTGGTTTTACACAAGACGTAGCTCACGCATACTGGCGTATAGAAGAAGGTCGGTTTAGAAAAGCGGCCTCCGATGAAGACGTTTTTGCTCAGCTAATGGGAGAGGCAAGCGACATATTAGAAAATTCTACATCCGCCAGTAACAGCGTGTTACAACGACTAACTGAGTTCCTTGAAAACTATGGCCGCGATTTGCACCCTCAAGATGTGCCTGAACAGCATCGGGTGGACGTATACGAAGCACGTGACCTCTACTGCTTAGGTTACTACTCAACAGCGCTGATGGTTCTCGGACGAGCAGTAGAGAAGGCTCTTCTAGAACTAGGTCAGGTTCGGAAAGTCAGGACGGTCGAAGCCTATGGAACTACAGACTGGGAGGACGCTCGATTCTATAACAGAAACGAAGCACTTCACCACATCAATATGCCCGAACGACATGGGAAGGTTCTTTCAGACCGAGAATACCACCAAATCGCTATTCTCATCGACTATCGGAATAACGTCGCTCACTCAGAGTACGATCAGGTGGGACGAGAGGAGGCACATCGTCAATTAATGGACGCATTTGCCCTACTGAGAGAGTTGTCGGAGAAAATTGAATATCTAGAAGAACTGGACGACGACAAGATTGAGGTAGTGGAAGAACAGAAAGCACAGTAATTCACAGACTTCAATTTAGTCAAAAATTCCTACAACTTCCTAGCTTCCTTTAACAACACAATCTATCTCGCCATGTCCTAGATTGCTCGCGCGTCATAGAGTCGTCCGCCCCGACCAAGTCGGAGCTATCGCTCTTCTTGTCTACTGTCTCATCAATTGCGGCTTTCACAGTGATGCTACAGTCCACCCAAGCTGTCCCGCCGACATAGAATGCTCCGCACGCTCCGTCTCCCAGTTTGTCACCGATCGCGAGCACTGCCGCTACCGGCGTTGGGGCGACCTTCGCTGGCGGTGGTCGGCAACTATTCGTTCGTGATGACGGCCACGAACGCATCGTCGAGTCGGTCGATGAGGTCAGTCTTCACATCCGCTGGCAGATCGTCGACCGCTTCGAGCGCGTCGTGCAGGCAAGCGTGCACTGCGTCGAACGCAGTCATACTCTCATCGGCGTGTTCGATCTCGTAGTCGCCACGCCGGAGTTCCGTGACGTAGGTGCGGCCAGCATGCTTTGCGCGTGCGATGTCTTCGAGCCAGCGCACGAGGTCGTGCCGCCAGTCGTCTCGCAACTCATCCTTTGTGGCGTCCGTGTCGGCGCTAGACTGCTTCCAGGCGTCGAAGTCAGTGACGGTGTCGGCACGCTCCGCAACAGACTGAGCGGTGTCTACCTCCGTCTGCAGCCGTGTCTGGAGATGGTTCTTACTGCTATAGTACGAATCGGCGGTCGGACTCGGGTTCTCGTAGAGTTGGTCGGTGACAAGGCTGGTGTACGTCTCGCGGGTGTGCTCTTTGCCGCGCTCCTGCTCAGCGTCTGCAACGCGATTAGTGAGGTGGAGACAGTAGGTATCGACGAGGTCGTCGATCGTCTCCTGTGGGAAGACGCCGTTCTCGTAGGCCTGTGAGCGAGCGAGACCAGATACTCGACGTCTACGATGAGATCATCACAGAACCCCTTTCGGAAGTAACTCAGACGGACCAGCAACGCACGCTGTCAGAAACCACCGCGGCTGAAACCAACGGAGGGGAATCACCCTCGATCTGGATTGAGAAGACGGAGATTGAGGGCCGTGAGTACAAACAAGAGGGTGAACTACGGCTTGACAGGCAGTCTATTCCCCGACCAAAGACAAAGCTGGACGCGACCGTTACTCGACGATGCGCGAGCCTGCGGTCGGCGATATTGTCCTTCATATTCTCCAAGATAAAAGCAAACTCGTCGGTGTCTCCACGGTCGAGTCCAAACTCGAAACAGACTTCGAGGGCCTCCCAGAATTCAATTGGACTGCTGATCAAGCCGGATACCGGCGATGGCTTACTAACTACTACGAGTTCGACGAGCCAGTCGACATCTACGATGACGTCCTCGACAATGCCCGGTACCAACAGTCGCTCTTAGCGATCCGTGAGGATTACAGCAATATCTGCTACGACAAAAACCTGGACCTGGTCCAAGGCGGCTACTTCACTCAGTGTCCGCCAGAACTCGCCAGTATCTTCGCAAGCGAGTCAGCCGAACTTCGCGACGAACTCGAAACTCGGGGCTACCCACCCTCCAAGCTTGACCGCCACCGAGTCGAACCAGTATCAGAGTACGACAACCTCGACGCCGCGATCAACGATATCCAGACTCGCATCGAGCAGACACCTGACGCAACTAACTGGCTTAGCGAACAGCTCGGCGCTACAATCGTTGCAGACTGGTCGACAGTCCTTACAGGATTAGGACCCAGTGGTGAGGTCACAGCGAGCGAAGCGGCGAAATTAGATCAAATACACGCCCTCTATCAGGATACGAAGCCGACACTCGAAACAGCGGTCGATGACCTCGGGTCGGGCACCTTGGAAGGATTTTCGCCCGCTGAGACGCTGTTCATTGGCTTGTTCAATAGCCTCCTGGATAGCCAAGATATCGAGACGGGGAAACTCAATCAGCCACGATTCAACAGTATTCTCACCGACGCTTACACGGTCAACGACAGGCCGATAGAAGACCCCCTGACAGAAACGGAGACATCCAACAATTCAGATCATCCGCTCGTCACGCAGATCCAGGACGAACAACCGACGGTCTACAAGGTTACTTCGCCGCCTGATTACTGGCTGACGGCATATGAGCACGCTGCAGTCGGCTTGGAGGATAAGGATCAGGAGTACTGGTCGAATATTGAAGCCGGCGATGTCGTCGTCTTCCACTCACGTGAAAGCCCAAGTCGAAGTGAACTCGACGACCAGGAAAGTTGCCTGCTCGGCGCCGGCATTGTCCGAGCGAAAACCACCAAACCCGATGACAAAATCTGGTGGCACGACGAGGACAACGACGGCCCCGAGGGCAAAACCTTCTCTCGGCTCCTCACCTTCGAACGGCTCTATCTCTCGGGCGATTTCGATGCTATCGATCATACCAAAGACCTCGCGGCGAAAGCACCTGCCACGATCAACGGTGATCTCGAAGCTCTCACTAGCAATGCACTCGGTTTCGCGGAGGTGGACGACATTTGCAACCAAGCGTCAGATAGCGGCTTCCCTCGCCACCGCGCAATCGAGACGCTTGGCACACCCGACGACCATAGCAAGGCACTCGCAGTAGTGGATGCACTCGCCAGTCGCGTCACGGAAGTACCCCCTATTGCGCTCCACAAATCCTTCGACGGCCACATCACCAACGATAGCAATACGATCCTCGACGACCTCCACTTCCCGAATGGTCAGGGCGAAGCGATTCTCGCACAGGTCGAGGGCGCACTGCGCTCGGACAAACACGTGATCTTCACCGGACCGCCAGGCACGGGGAAGACCGTGATCGCTCGCCGTGTCGCCGACTATCTCGCCGACGAATATCCGTATCTCTATTCGGGATCGCAGGTGACGACGGCGACGTCGGACTGGTCGACGTTCGATACAGTAGGCGGCTACATGCCGAATGAAGACGACACCGACGCTAGTAACCATCTTGAGTTCACGCCCGGGCTCGTTCTCAACCGCTTCAAGACGCGGACGACGAACACACAGCGCAATGACTCGCTGGTGATTGACGAGCTCAATCGCGCAGATATCGACAAAGCGTTCGGCCAATTGTTCACCGTACTGTCCGGCCAGCCCGTCCAGCTTCCTTACACGAAAGAGGGCGTAGAAGTCGAACTCGCGCCCGTCAACGGCAACGCTACCGCCCAGCCCCACGAGTACTATATCCCGAATTCCTGGAATCTGTTTGCGACGCTGAACACCTACGACAAGACGTCACTCTATGAGATGAGCTACGCCTTCATGCGGCGGTTCGCCTTCATTCGCGTTCCCGAACCCGATCTTGACAGCCTCGACGATGCTGAGCTCCGGTCGCTCCTCGAGGACTACGCAGACGTCTGGAGTCTCCACACAGTCGACTTCCACATCGACGATGGGGTTGACCCCTTGCTTGACGTCGGCTGTGTCTGGCAGGCTGCGAACGGCGCAATCGACGACCGCGCAATCGGGCCGGCCGTCGTCCAAGACATCCTCTCGTATCTCGCCGAAACAACAGCCCTCGACTGGCAGCACCGCCTCACACAGGCCGTAGTCAGCTATATCCTCCCCCAGCTCGAAGGCGTCCCCCAACGCAAACGCGTCGTCACCGACCTCGCAGCCGTAAACCAGATCGACGAAGACCTACTCGACACTGCTTCGCGCGACATGCTCCAAGTGGCTGCCAGTCAGGACGATGGATAGGGAGACGCTGCTCGACCAGTTGACGGAGGACATCCTCGCCTACGTCATGCATGGTGCTTTCCCCTAACGGGAGTTCGCGAGTGCGATCAAGCCTGACGCGCTCGACGAGCGGTTCACCGAGTACGAGCTCCTGCTGGACCTCCATTTCATCCTCTCACCCGACGTGATCGAGTTCGTCGAAGACCTCCCACAGCGCGTCCGCAACCTCCAGACCGACACCGAATCCGTCACCCGCACAACCCGCGGCACGGTCGACGGGAAGATCAACTGGAGCGCCACAATCAAACAGCGCTACACACAGAACCCCGGCGACCGCTCAGTCTTCGTCTGCGACAACCGCACCGAAGACTACGACACTAGCGAAAATCTCGTCTTCAAGCGACTCGTCGCCATCATCCACGAGACACTCCGCGAAGCCGAAGACTACCTCAAACAGGACTACGCCTGGGTAAACGACCGCTGGGACACCACCCTCATCAACCACCTGCGGCGCATCGTCGAACAGAACGTCCACGTCCGCCGGATCCGTGACCCGAAGGCCTACGAGCCGACCGACCGGATGCGCAACACCGCCACCGAATCACGGCAACCCATCTATCGCGACGCCGCCACACTCCTCCAAGAGCGCCGCCGCCTCTTCAACGGCGACCCCGACCAACTAAAGACACTCCTCACCGAGACGGCGATCACGCCCGACGATGACGAAACACTCCTCGAACTCTTTGTCCTCTTCCGGTTCATCGCCACCCTCGAAGACCTCCAGGAGACAAACGCCCAATTCGAGACCATCAAAACTGACCGCCAAGAAATCGCCCAGCTCACCAACGACGACGGGACGGAAATCGCCGTCTACCACGACAACTCCGCTCACGACCGCGGCCTCTCATTCCGATCAACGCCAGACGGTGACCAAACTGAGTTATCTCGGACGGAGAAAGTTCACGCGACCGGCTTCGATATCGCGAACAACTACTTCCACGACCGAGAGTTCCAGACGCACACCGGACGCCCGGACATCATCGTCCTCGAAATCACGCATCCCGACGGCGACCAAGACTACCTCATCACCGAAGTCAAAAACAGCACGAACACGGGGACGATTAGGCAAGGCATCAAGGAGACGCTCGAGTATCTCGCCTTCCTCCGCCAAGACAATGAATTCGTCTACGGCGATAACGCAGTCACCGAGGACTATTTCGGCGACGGCTGGAACGGACTCTTGGTCATCCAAGATCTTGTAGAGGAGATTGCGGCACTTGACGAGCAGCACGATAACGAAATCAAAATTTACAAGCTGGCGAGGTCGATACAGCGCTTGAACAGGTCTTGAGCCAGTTTTTCTAATGCTTTCTCAGCGCCATAGATTACTTGGTTGCCCTGGTTTAGGTTACCGAGTTCGGGGATTGGGGAGGGTGTTTAGATGGCGCCGGTGGCGATGAGATAGGTGGCTGCTATGATGGTGAGGGCGACAGTGCCGATCAGTGCTGGGTTTTCCATGGCTCGTTCCTTCCAGTCCATGTCTTCATATTGCTCTTCGAATTCTGCACGGTTTTCTTCGTTGTAGAAGTACTTCTTGGACAGCATGAAGCGGTCAGTGACGGCACAGCCAGTGCACACAGGTGTTTGCTCAATCCGCTCTGTCTTGATATGCGAACTACAGTTTATGCTCCCGCAATTAGCGCAGTAAGTATACGTCGAGTCACTCGATTCGCCACATTGGAGACACTGCTCGATCTCGTTGTGGAGTGTGACTCGTGATGGGCCAGCTGCATAGTATTCGAGCCTGTATTCATTGTCTTGCAGAACGGTCGTCGTCTGAATACGTGGGACGTATACTGGCTCAATTGCTTTGACTGAAACGTCAGAAAGGTTAGGTTCACAGGTCTTTTCGTAGTCGACGTTGTTATTGCCGGTGTATTCGACGGTTGTGGTGTATTTGTCTCGGAGATAGTCGACCATCCAGTCCTTGTATTCTGTTTCGGTGGTGGCGAAATGCTGGCGTGTAATGTCCTCAAAGTCGGCCTGGAGGGAATCTTCATCGACTGTAATAGTCTGGTGGAAGTTCCTGTTCACCAGGTTGAGAAGGTCATCGTTGCTTGGAGCTTGTGGTCTGTCCGATGTTGCCTTAATGAGAAGTTCGTCGTGTTGATTGACGCGATGGATGACACCGACTGACGTCTCGAACACAGCGTTGGTGTCTGCATCGATCTTCACATAGGGCTCAAGAGCAAGATATCCAGACGGGTCTGGAATACGAGATTGTTCGATATTCTCTACGTTTTCAAAGGCTTCTATAACGGGCGTGAAGGTGTTCTGTGTCGGGTCGGATGGCCGAAGCATCTGAGTGCAGATGATCTCGATTGACCCGTTGTAGAGATCGAGGCCAATATCGTCTGCAATATTGGCGAGTTTGTTTCCGTCGATAAGATCGATCTGGATGTGGGAGTTGTTGGAGACGTCGCTAGCATATTCTTCAGCTTGTCTGCTGATTTCTCCCGTTGTAGCGACGATGCCGCGTTTGGGTCCGTTGAAGTCGTATGTGCTGACTGCCGAGTGGAGTTTTTGCACGACTTCCCGTCCGACTTTTGACTGGTGTTTACATTCGACGACGACGCCCCGGCGAGTTCCGTTAACCTGTTCTTCCATAAGGATATCTCGGCCTTCATCGCCGGTTCGCGCTGTTTGTCGTACATTTTCATAGCCGAGATTTCGAAAGACGTCTTCCATTAAGTCTTCAAAGTCGTGACCAGATAGATCATCTAAGATACTCCTGTCGTGGGTGGAAGTTGCGGTACTGCGTTTAGATGACGAGGCGTTCTTCCCCATAGCCTGCAGTGTAACTAGTGTTATTTAAAAATGCATTGGTTAGAATTAGGGAAGATGGTGAGCTACATAAGGTGACGATGATAGGTGAACTGCCTTTGTTTGTTGATCATAGAAAAGTTGGTATGAGTCTTTTCTACTTTGGATATGATTCTCGTGCGGTCTGATCTGGAAAACGCATCTACATATGAAGCCGAGGAAAAGAGAATGCCCACATACAGTAGTACCTGCAGAACGTTAGCGGTATATCTTTATGAGCCTCGTGTGTTGGTTTTCGACAATATGGCTACCACTCTCTCGTCGTTGGATATTGAGGAGTTGATCGATCGATACATCGACGAGCATGACTGGGAACGGGACAAAGCCCACGTTCAGAATACGTCAGAAGCAATTCGTCGGCTTGTTCAGGCGCTCGTGGAGACGGGCTCTATCAACGAGTCGGCGATGCGGACTGTGTATAATCTCTGCCAGAATGACGACGCATTCAAACCGGAGACTAAAAAGAAGCGGATTGACGACCTCGATATTGACGCCGACGCGAAGTCAGCGATCAAAGAACGGATCGAGGACGGAACTGGCGTCGTCGGGGCAGGCACGTACTCGGTCCCGATTAAGGGGTATGAGGAAGCGGCGTTTGACCTCCTCTCAACGGCTATCAAAGCCGATGACCGCAGCGAGATTGATTCTGCAATAGAAGAGTTCGCCGCTCTCGAAGTCGAAGGAGTACAAAACGGGATTCTCTCCCCGATCCTCTACTTTCTGCACCCAACGAAATATCCGATCAGCAACCACCGCTCACGCACAGGGATGCAGAAATTCTTTGGCTACGAAATGTCTGGCCGACTCACATCCTACCTCAAGGAAGTAGAGAGGTTCCACGAAGTACGTACTGACTACCCGTTCAAAGAGGATTTCCGTCACCTGGATAGTTTCTTTAACTGGATCGAAGAACAAGACCTGAGTCAAACAATCCAGGCAAAATCAAACAGAGACGTCCCGGATCAAGACCTTGTGGTTGGGGATTTCGGGGATGGAGACTTCTACTGGGTGAATCAGAACCGAGACGTCGAATTTGAAAATGAATACCTGCGCTCACGGGATACGAAATGGCAGCGGGATTTGACGGTCCTTGAACCAGGCGACATCATCTTCCACTATACGAACCAGGCAGTACGCGCGTGCTCTGTCGCTACCGGTGAAATATATCAAACAGAGACGGAGGACGGCGAATACTATCGTGTAGACGTAACAACGACGTATCTCGATAATCCGCTCCCAATAGCCGAGATTCGAGAAACACTCCAAGACCCAGACTACAAACAAAACCAAAGCCGATACCCGCTCGACAAAAACGGGAACGTCATTCAAGCGTATCTGTGTCATCTCACTCCGGAAGCTGGCCGGTACTTGCTTGCAGAGTCTGATGTCGAGCTCCCCGAATATGAGTCTGCTCAGAGCACGAGCTATACTGATACGGCACTGGAAGCGGCCGACACATATGATGGGATTGTTGCTGCGACGGACGACATCCAGACTCGTCTCGACCAACACTCTGGGGAGCGGAATTGGCTCGGTGATCAGATTGCGGCAACGATCGTCACGGACTGGACGGCAACACTACGACGCACCGACCTTGTTGACGGCGATATCTCAGGTGAAGCTTCGGTCAAATGCGACCAGATTGTTCGCCTCTACGAAGAAAATGCTGAGCGACTAGCCGAACAGGCAGAAACCATTGGATCAGCAACAATCCAAAAGTCGGATCTCTCTCCTGGACAGGTGCTGTTCACTGTGCTTCTCCGCGATCTCCAGTCGGAGATGGTGGGGAAGTCGAATATGAATCACGTGAAGCTCGAACAGTTACTCGACGAGCAATACAAAGGAAAGGGTGGCGAGGAACTTGGTTCGCCAGCAAACGCGCCCACCAACGCAGCAACGATCAGGCGACAGCTCCAGCAGTCGAAGCAAGTGGTTTTCTATGGGCCGCCTGGAACGGGAAAGACGTATACGGCACGGCAGTTCGCACAGTGGTGGCTGCACCAACAGTCCGAGCCCCCAAGCACGGATCAACTGGAGACAGTTACCTTCCATCCCTCGTTCTCGTATGAGGATTTCATTGAGGGACTGACTGCCGAAGCAAATGAAGGCAATGTCGAGTACAGTGTCGAGAAGGGCGTCTTCAGACGGATCTGCAGGCGCGCTCGAACCGCCTACGAATACGCGAAACAGAGCGACGACGCCAGTGATCCGCCGCACTACGTATTGATTATCGATGAGATCAACCGCGGCAATCTCGCACAGATCTTCGGCGAGACGATCACGCTTCTCGAAGCCGACAAGCGTGGCACCTTCGAGGTCGAACTTGCTCACTCCGGTGAGACGTTCACGGTTCCGCCGAACCTCTACGTCATCGGCACTATGAATACGGCAGACCAATCCATCGCACTCGTGGACACGGCGCTCCGTCGCCGCTTCCGGTTCATCGACTTCCCGCCCGATCTCGATCTCGTGTTCGAACAGTACGCCACCGAGTCGATTACCGCCCGAAACGCCGTGACAACCCGATCGAACGGTATCTCTCGGCGTGAACGCCTCCTTGGGGCGAGCGTGCTCGCAGCCCACGAACTCAACGACCGTATCCTCGAAGCGCCCCAGCTCGGCAAAGGGAAACAACTCGGCCATACGTACTTCCTCAACCACGAATCACCAGACGACGTCGTCGATGCATGGCGCTACGACATCCTCCCACAGCTCGAGGAATACTACTTCGGCCAGTTCGACCGGCTCCGCGACGAACTCCTAAACGAGACTGACAACCGCCTCATCGACTGGGAGACCGAACGCATTCAGCTATTCGACGCCCACGATCTCTATTCGGCGCTCTGTGATCTTGCAGACATTGACGATCCGGCACCACTTGCTGACGCACCTCGACCGATGTCGGACGGAAACGGAACTACAGCTACACACGCACAAACGGACGACAGGTGGGCTGCCGGCGAACGAACACCTGCAACGTTCCGCGAGCGAGTGCAGACAACGTTAGACGACGAATCAGTGGCGAAGATGATCCACGTCCTCGATGTCGGCGAAGACGTCGGCTGGCTCGATGCTGGCCGTGGCGACAACGCGACAGTCATGATCAAATCCGAATCGGTGGACCCGGGTGTCGGAATCATCGAGCTCGCTCAAGACGGGACGATTGACTTCCGATGGAATTGGTTACTCGGCCGTGAGGAGAATCCGCTGACCCGCGAGTTCATCGAAGACGCTGGACGTGTGTTCGAATCCGTCGGTGACTACGAACATGAGTGGGATCCAGATGCCGGCGAGGATGGAGCGTTCGAAGACATTGCATTCGACGTGAGTAAGCTCTCCGACGAGGATGTCTCGGCCTTGACGGATGGCCTTCGATCGTTTATCGAACAGGCAGACCAGTTCCAGCATGATTGACTCGTCTCCCGTCGGGTATCTCGGCCAACGGATCGAACGCGAGGAATCAAGCGGTACGGTTCCACCGTCAGATCCGATCTCGCTCGAAGAGCACGACGCTTCCCCGCCGTTCGACATCAGCCAGAAAGACGCACAGTTCCTCGAATCACTCGACGAGCGATGTCAGGCAGCACCGCTCGATATCTCGTTCACGAGTGACGGACGAGCGATCGTTGAAACTGGCACTCACGTTGGCGTCCTAACGCTGCCAAGTGGCGTGCAGATCGAGGTGACGCCCAAGCAGACGGTAACGCGCCTGCTGTGGGCGCTCAAGTACGCATTCGAGACACCAGTCGAGTCGCTGGACTTCGAGACGGAGTTCACTGGCGCATCGTCGTTTTTCGACGCGATCGGGATTCTCTTCCAGGCCGAATTGCAGTCCGTTCTTGATCAGGGACTCCACAGGGATTACGTCAGAACACGGTCTGTCGAAGATCACGTCCAAGGCCGGATCGATGTCCAACGCCAGCTCCAGCGACCGTCCGCTGTCACGACTGACTTTGCAGTTTCACGTGACGAATTCACTGCGGACAATCTCCTGAATCAGGCTGTTCTTGCAGCGACACGGCTGTTAGTAACGCTCACCCGCGACAACAGACTCTCAAGCCGACTCCACCATCAAGAACAACGGCTACGAGAGTTCGTTTCCGTTGAAGAGGTCTCGCCGGCAGAGGTCGACCGCCTCGAACTCTCGCGATTAAACGACCACTACGAAGCATTGCTCGGGCTGACACAGATGCTTCTCAATCGCGAGTTCTTCGAAGACGTCCGAGCTGGTGACCGCCGGTCACTCGCACTCTTCGTCAACATGAACGATGTTTTCGAACGCATCGTCGAACGCGCCTTCCGAGCCGCGGCACAAAGCATCGGAAATCTCACCGTCGAAGGCCAGGCATCGATCCCAAACATCGTCGAAGGGCCACACGCGGTTTCGATGCGCCCAGACGTACTCGTCACTCGCAACCATGGCACACCGGTCGCAGTAGCAGACGCTAAATGGAAAACAGGGTCTGCGTCGTCCAGCGACGTCTATCAGCTCACCTCGTATATTCTCGCACTTGACGTCCCAGGCGCGCTCGTCTATCCAGGTCGAGATGGCGGTGTGACTGAGCAATCGACGGTGATGGGCGAGCATCGTCTTCGGTCTGTCGAGCTAGCCACAAACGCAGCCGTAACATCGTACGATGACTACGCTCACGCGATCGAAACGAGTGCCCTGCGATATCTGAAGAGATCGGTTTGCTCATAACAGATGCAGTGGCGACGGGAGAACTGTTCCCGCTGTTCAGGAGTTACCGTGGAATCGAGCGAAGGTCGCTGGTTTGCAGTGGGTCAGTATGTTTGCGGTGGTTGTTCGAGGATGTCGAATATTTCTGTGGCACGGAATTCCTTGTATCGCTTTTTCCCAGTGACCTCCTCAAGTCGTCCGTCCTCTTGGAGTCTCTCGATTGCCCGGTAGGCGGTCGACCGCTCAACGTCCAACATTTTGGCGGCCTCAGGCGCAGTGAAATACGGGGTTTCGAATAGGTTTCTGGCTAAACGGGCGTAGGCGTAACTTGTTTCGCCGTACTCTTCCTCATACTGCTGTTGCAGATTACGGAGGGCTATGAAACGGTCGACGGACTCGCGTGCCTGGTTCTTAACGCCTGTAATGAAGAACGTGAGCCAGTCTTCCCATGCACCGGTCTCTCTGACGGCCTCCATCCGATCGACGTATGTCTGTTTGTTCCGATTGAAGTATTCGCTGAGATACAGGCTGGGATGTTCGAGGTATCCAGCGTCGTATAGCTGAAGAACAACCAAGAGACGTCCGACCCGCCCGTTGCCGTCTCCATATGGATGAATCGTCTCGAACTGATAGTGGACGAGTGCAATGTCGACGAGTGGATGATAGCTGCCGCCGGTCCGGATGTACGTCAGGAGTGCTTCCATCATTCCCTCTGTCTTTTCCGGCGGCGGTGGAAAGAACGACCCGACGACATTCGGCGTCTGTTTGAACTCGCCAATAGTCTCCGTCTCACTACGAGATTCTGGCAACCCAGTCAGGAGGGTTTCGTGAAGCGAATGGAGCATGTCGATCGTGATCTCCCCTCCTTCGTCGAGGGTTTTAATTCCGTTTTCGAGAGCTGTTTCGTAATTTAATACCTCTTGGGCATTCGTCGTCCCATTTGACTGGGATGATTGCAATTGTGTCGATGCATTCTCCGTCTCGCTATACGGCTGCGTTTCAGCGCTAAACACCGTATTGAAATCGACGTCAGCACCCTCGATTTCTGCGGATTCCATCGCCTCTTTCCGAAGCAGCGATGTATACAAGACAGGCGGAAAATCTCCAATTGTACTGAATCCGCTGAGTTTCCCCAACCAGAAGGTTGCATCCGATAGTAATTCGTAGAACGCCGAACTCATATCTAACTCTTGCGACGGTGGTAGTGGATCTGGCTTGTAGTATGAATTCCTGCCGTAGGAGACATACTCACCGGGCGCTGATTCCGGCAATCCCTCGGTGCTCATTGAACGTACACGGTACTAGAACTGCCTAAACAAAAATTTAATGGATAAAATCGAACTTGGCCCATAGTAGTGGACCTTAAACTGCATCAAGTAATTCAAATCAAACTCATTCGTTCTCAAACCCTCTGCTGTCTATTCTATCGAAGCGACAACGCAACGAAGCAGGCAACATCAAATTGACAGTAGTCCCTACATCGAATTACAACACTCCCAAAACGCGGCTCGGAGCACCTCTCTACTATTCTGTGATATGATACTGAATTTCGTCTTCGAGTTCGGATTTCGTTGACGGTAGTGCTGAAGCTTCCCACTCAACGTGCCATGGCTCATCGACTGCTGTGAAGTAGAGAGTTGCAGTGACAGAGCGTGTCGGATCGTTCTGGTGCAATGCGAGAGCGTAGACCGCCATCTGCGTCCGATAATACTCGCCTTTCCCGTCGACCTCGTCGGCCGTGATGTCGTTCGTTTTGTAGTCGACGATGTGGTAGGCGTCCGGCGTGACGAACAGGTGGTCGATAAGGCCGGAACTCTCTCCCATTTCGAACTCGGCTGTAACATGCAGTTCGTCGTGTTCTGACTGCACGTCAAGCTCTCCACGGCGCTCGTCGAGATACGAGAGTGCACGCTCAGCATGTGCACTGACACGGTCGATGCGCTCCTGCGTAAGATCGGTGTCGTCGGCGTCTTCGTCAATGAGCACCTGCCGCAGGAACTGCCGGCGAGCGGAAGCAGGCGGATCAACCTCGCAGAGACGATGGACGAGTTCACCGAATAGCGTCGGCGCAAGCGACTCACCGCCCTCATCGTCACTGTTCTCGCCTGCCGTCGTGTCGTCCTCGGATTGATAGACGATCGTCTGGGTGGCAGCGTCGTGCTCGAGCGTCCCGTAACCGGCGACGAGGGAGGCGAGATCGGTCGGCGATACACGGAACTGGCGAGCCGGCTGCGGCGGTGACTCAATACGATCGAGCGATTCTACGGACGCGGACGAAGCTGTATTCCAGTCGACGGGGCACGGCGGCAACTGCACCGCATACTCACCACCGCCAAGCTCGTGCGTGACACGAGGCGAGGCGTCAAGCGTCGCAAGCAGATCATCATCAAACAAGATTGGCTGCACCCAGTCACGCCAACTCCGTGCCGGATCTGCATCTGCCGCCTCAAGATCAGCAAGACTCGACACCTCACCGTCTGACTCTTCGCTCTCATGCACACCCGAGAGGAGGAGATGGTCGCGAGCTCGTGTACAGGCGACATACAGGACTCGTTTCTCTTCGGCGCGTTCCTCTGCTCGTCGCTGGCGTTTAATCCCCTCACGAGCGATCGTCTGCGCTTGGCGATACGGCTCATCAGGATCAGGGCCTTTCATGCCGAGCGCCGGCTCGCCGTCGATCTGTTCGAACTCGATTTTTCCATTGCCGATCGCCGCCTGATCGTTGAACGACCGGTCAAGCCCGGGCACGACGACGAATGGAAACTCCATGCCTTTCGCGTCGTGGACTGTTAGAATCTGCACGCCTGCGTTGTCAGTCGGCACGTCGGCTTCCCCCTCCCGATCAGACAGCTCACGTCGACGTTCAATTCGCTCGACGAGACTGGTGAGACTCGTTACGCCGTCCTCACTCCACGCCCGTAGCTGCTCGCGGAATTTCTCAACGTTGGCAACAGTCTGCTGGGGGCGTTCGTCGGCACTAATGTTCACGAGATACCCCGTATCGTCGATGATCTGGGTGAGAAGACTCGCCCACGACCTGCCAGCTGCTGTGCCGGCGTCAGCACCGATTCCGGCGGCCTGCCGCCACGACACGAGCAAGTCGTATGCAGCATCGAGATCGTCGTTCGATGTCGTTTCAAGCCCCGCCCAGAGCGAGTCCGCGTCCTGTTTCAGTGACGCAAGGGTGTTGTCTGTAAGCCCGAACAGCGGCGACCGGAGCACGCCATAGAGCGCGCGTTCATTATCGGGATCAGCGAGCGCGCGGAAGAGGTTCACGAGCGCCGTGATTTCAGGCGTATCATAGAATCCGATGCCTGACGCCACTGTGTAAGGAATGTTGTGGTCGTCAAGAGCGCGTTCGTACTTCTTGAGATGAGTCCGGCTCCGCAGCAGGATCGCGATATCGTCCGGTCGAATCGGACGTGCGTCCGTCTCATCCTCATCACCGTGGTCTGCGGCTGCACCAGCGCTCTCATCGGCCGCATCGCTGTCAGTGGGGTAGACCTCGTACGGTTCATCCAAAACGTGTGTGAGGCGTGCAGCGAGCGCCATCGCCTCAAGCTCAACATCGTGTTCGGGCTGGGTAGTCGCGAATGGATGATCGTCGCTGAACCGGTGCGCTCGAAGCGAATCGTCACTCGGGACACAGAGATATTCGACCGCCGCATCAATCCCGGCCGTATTATCGCGCTCCGGAGCAAGTGGCTGTGGCGCCGCCTCGAATGCTGGAGCGTCTGCTTCAGCCTCGAAAATCTCGTCAAACAACGCGTTGATACAGTGGAGGACGTTCGGGAGCGTCCGGAAGTTCGTCGACAGCTGACCGCCATCAGAACTACTTGCTGCTGGTGGATTTGCGGCCTCGAGTTCAGTGGCGGTCGTCTCGAACTGTGTGACGTCGGCGTTCCGGAAGCGATAGATGCTCTGTTTTTCGTCACCGACAACGAACACGTTCTGACTGTCGAACGTCGCTGGATCGTCTGCAGTGAGGAGTTTGATCAGCTCTGTTTGCCGTGGGTCCGTGTCCTGGAACTCGTCGACCATCACGTACTCGAACTGCTCGCGGAGCTCGGCCCGAATCGCCGCGTTATCATCGTCGGCGAGAAAGTCGAGCGTGTACTGGATCTGATCGGTGAAATCCACGACGTTGCGCTGGGCTTTGCGGTCCTCGTAGTCGTCAGCAGCCACCAATAGAAGTTCGGCGAGCGCCTGCACGTACTGGTAGCTGTTCGCATCAACCTCGAGAGCGGCGCTGACGAGATGTTCCGTCGGCTCTAGCGTGTCGACGATGGACGTCATAGCGTCGCCAAAGCGGTCTTTCGCCGCTTCATGCCCACGCCAGTTCGTCTTTGCACCATCATAACTGGCGTACCGCTCCCCGCCACCCGTCGTCAACAACTCACAGCAATCCAAGACACACTGCTGGGCATCGCGATCACTCGCCGACCCATCGATAACACCCGCATCGTCCAGCATCTCGAGCATGTCGAGCGCACGATCCCAGTCGGTGTCGCCTCCCTCGATCGGGGATTCAGCTGCTAGTTCACGCAGTGTTTCGACACCGCGCTCGAATGCTGGATCGGTGAGAAGCGTCCGGGCAGTCTCAACATCAACCGGATGCAGCGTCGACTGGACGTACTCGAGATACTCTGTCTTCGAACTCTCGACCCACTGCTGTGCCCACGTGATGCTCTCCGGGCGTTCAGCGAGCAGATCTGTGAGAATCGCCTGGAGGTCACACCGAGTGAACCGCCGCGCCAACACGTGGAGTGCAGGATGGTCGTCGTGGGTCTCGAGCACGGTGCCGACAGTTTCGTCGATGAGAGCGGCTGTCTCTGCTTCATCGAGCGTCTCGAAGCCTGGATCGACGGCGGTGACACTGACGGCGTGCTCGCGCAGCAACCGCGCACAGAACCCGTGCAGGGTGTGAATGTAGCCCGTCGATAGATCATCCGCGATCGTCCGCCAGTCCTCGTACGTGGCAGGGTCAGTTGCGGCGAGGCGATCGGTAATCGCCTCACGGACACTCGCCTGGAGTTCGTTCGCCGCACGTTCGGTGAACGTCGTCGTCAAAATATGCTCGGGCGTCACCAGCTCATCACCGTCACGACCCGCCGCGAGCATCTGCATGTAGCGTTCCGTAAGCGTCGTGGTTTTGCCCGTGCCAGCGCCGGCAGTGATCGTCACGTTCCGGTCGAGCGTTGTCGCGGCAGCCTGCTGTTCGTCCGTGAGATCCTCGAAGGCAACCACTATTCACCACCTCCATCCGTCTCGACAGCCAGTCCAAGCTCTAGATCATCGCCGGTCGCAGCCAGTGGGACGTACGCATGTGCGCCAGTGTCCATGCCGTCTGCCGCCTGTACTTCGGCGAGCGTCTCCCGTCGGTCGTGGTGGCGGACGTCACAGACCTCGCTATAGGCACAGTACGAACACCCAGCATCGCTAGCGTCGAGGATAGTTGGATGATACCAGCCCTGCTCGATGCCCGTCGTAATCTCCTCGAGCCGCTGGGGAATCGTGTCGGCGAGGAACTGCCGGAACTCAGCGTGTGTTTCAAACTCCGGCTTCCGCCAGTACGTGAGCGGCGTTCCACCACCGGACCGCGCATACGATGCAAGCTCTTGGGAGCCAATCTGGCCGCGCCGATGCTTCGCGTGTCGCGGCGGTTTCACCTGATAGTATGCTCCGCCAACCGCTTCGACAGTATCGAAAACCGATTCCGCTAAGAGCGCGTACAGTGGAAGCTGGAACGAAATCCCTGCGAGCGTCTCCCGTTCACCCGGAGTACTCCCTGTCTTGTAGTCCCGAACGACGATCCGGTCCTGGTCAGACGACAAATCACGGTCAATGCGATCGATCTTCCCACCGACTGGCACCGTCCCTGACGGCGTTGACACCTGCACTGGATCATCGCGAAGCGATGGTGAATCACCATGGCTCGTCCCGATCTTGCTTTCGAACCATGCCGGCCGAACGCACGCCTTCCCGATATCGTCCTGTTCGTGCTCGAGGAAGCGCACGAACAGGCCTTCCTCGGGCGACCCATGCTCGGCGGACCCATAGTAGGGG
Source organism: Halomicrococcus pelagicus (assembly GCF_050954125.1). NCBI lineage: Archaea > Methanobacteriati > Methanobacteriota > Halobacteria > Halobacteriales > Haladaptataceae > Halomicrococcus > Halomicrococcus pelagicus. The sequence goes on from NZ_JBPBWC010000016.1 coordinate 21,578, forward strand.
TTCTCGCCTGGATCGCCAAGCCCGGCGAGCAGTTGCGTGAGCCATTCGTCCTGGAACGCCGTCGGATCGTCCGTGAACCAGTCGTCGATCTGCTCAACCGCAATCGCAAGCAGTCGATCACAGCACTCGTCGAAGTCAGTCTCGTCCTCAGGCACTGCGACTGGAGTGCCGTGGTCGGACTGACCGCTGCGATAGTACCGTTCGAGCACGTCGTGCAGATACCCTCCGCGCGTTTTTGCGTCCGGTTCGTGCGTGATCGGCTCCGGCTCCTCGATCTCAAGGAGGTGTTCGAGATAGTACTTGAACCCGCATTCAGCGTACGTTTCAAGCCGACTCGGACTGTACGGCTCCCGTTCACTCGCTGGATGCAGTGCCGAAACCTGCTCTGGATTGAGCACGCCATCGTATTCGGTGGGCGCCGTCCGCTTGCGAGCATGGGCGCACTCCGTCCCTGCCTGAAGCCGCGCGAGCTGACTCGGGGTGAAAACCTCCGTTGTTGCGGCCTGCCCAACGACGTCGCTTGGTGGTTGGCTGTCATGGCTGAGTTGGCGTGCGAGCGTTCGCTGGCCATCCTCACGCGAGCAGGCCGGCTGATCCCGGTCAGTCACCGACGTCGGTTTGAGCGCGGCGACCCGCCGGAGTTCAGTCAGGACATCCGCTTCGACGAATGGGTCACCGTTGAGCTGGCGTTCAGGCCGTGAGAGCGTGACGGATCCCGCACTAGCGAGGATAGTGGCGAACTGGAGGCGTACCCGATGCTGGATGTCGGCCTGCTGGAAGTCCTCGTCAGCCTCGTTGATCGGCTCCGTGAATGCAAGCCGATGGCTCTCGCTGGGGAACGCCGAATGCGTCAGTCCCACAACGTACGTATGAGCAAACGACCGCTCCATCGTATCGCCAAGCCCGCCAACAAACACGTGGCCATCCGACCGATACGGTGGCGCTTCGACCGATACCGTCGCGAGTGCACGCTCAAACCGCTTGACAGCGCCACCCTGCGCGAGATCAGCACTCGAATGCGTGGCAGCTAGCGTTTCGAGAATACGGTCGATCGTATCGAGCGCTCGCTGTTCAACATCCTGGCGGCGATTATCGTCGATTGCCTCGACCGCGTTCTCGATACCGAGGTCGTCGAGGAGCGCAGCAATCTGATCGGGGAGACTGGCGAGGTCCGTTGTCTGGAGAGCGTCGAGTCGAGTCTGGAGGTCGGTAAGAGCTGCAGTGGTTCCAGCAGGGAGATGGTCGAGTGCAGGAGCAAGCTGTGCGCTCGAGAGCCGTGATGCAATCCGGTCAAGTTCCGTGTGATCGACCGCGAGTGTTTCAGGGGCAACGAGTGGGTTCGCGAAGAGGCTCGTGACACTCGCAAGCCGCCGCGGGCTGCGTGTGAGTTCACAGATCGTACGCACGATCTCGCCGACAGCCGTCGCACCCAGTGGTCGCGTTGTCGTGAGTGCCATCGGGATCCCGTAGCTCTCGAATGTTTCGTGGAGCTGTTGTTGATAGCTGCCAGGACTTGTGAGGACAACAGCGAGATCGTCAGGATCGGCGCCAGCGATGAGGCGTGAGTGAATATCGCGCGCGATATAGCGCAATTCCTGGGGAACGGTCCGTGGCTCCACCCAGTCGATTCCCGCTGTGTCGGTGATGGTTGCGGTGTCGAACGCGCCAGGATGGCGGTACAGCCGCTGCGCGATCCGGTGTCTGGTCTCCTGCTCCGAGCTCTCGAACTCGGTGCAGTACTCAGATGTGAAGCCGAGATCATCGTATGCCTGGAGAGCACGCTCGGCCCCCCGGTCGACGCCGGACAGTGTGGGAGACCCATCACTCAGCTGCTGTTGGGGCGGGGTTGTCTGTGGGAGCAGTGCGGCTGTCGGCCATGTGTCCGTGATTGCGTCGACAAGCCGCCGTTCGAGCGGCGAGAACAGTGTGAATCCACCAAGGATGACTGCGTCGACTGCCGGAAACAGCGCGTCAAGCGTGGTGTCCGTTGAGAGGAACGTGTCGTAGCGTTCGCCGCGGAGTGTCGAGTTGGCGATGCCGTCGCCGATAACGTCCGTGCGTGCTGATTCGAACGCGGCTGTGAGTTCACGGACCGGCTCCAGCTGTGCATCTAAGCCTTCCACTCGGAAACGGTCCGCGACCGCGTCTGGCGTGAACAATCCCGCGAACTCAAGCAGCGAGAGGAGGTCTTCAGCTTGGTCGCGAAGCCCAGCCGGCGGCAGACCGTCGTCGACTGCCAGCGGATTCGTAGAATCAAGCTGTTCGAGCGCGAGCTCGACGATCCGGTTCCGCAACTCCTGGTCCATATGCATGGCCCGAGTGAGATACTGAGAGTGCTCGAGCCCATCTGCAACAAGGCGGTCAAAGGTACTGACCGACAGCGATAGCTCATCGCCGTACCCACTCCACCGGTCTTTCGTCGCAGCGGCGTCATGCTCACTGCGAGCGAGATATAGAATGCTTTCAGGATGGGCTGCGATATCTCCAGAAATATCGGCAAAGACGGTGTGTTCCAGAGCAGGGAAGCCAGGACCCGTGTACAGCCGACGATCGTTCATCTCTCATGAGGAGAAATCTTAACAGGTCTACGTTAGTGTTTTGGTGGTGTCGTCACCAGAATCAAATATCACTACCAATTAGATACAGCTGGGTCCGCTTCGCACCTTCTTCCAACTACCTGCGACCAAAGGGATAGCCAGAACGCATGCCTGATACACTGTTAGCGGTGTCGCTGAAAAGAAAGGAGCAGCGAGTACCTATATCGAATCTAGTTGATCTCCTTGGCGATGGCAAGCGCCTCTTCTACTGTGACTTCCTCCGTCGTTTCGTTGAGGCGTTCGAGTAATCGTTCAGTCCGTTTCTCGGTAGCGTCTCGCCCTGCTCGCTCTAGTAAGCGTCGTGCTGCACCGCGGCCAGTAGCGCTCCCAAACAGGAGTTGTCGTTGCCCACCGAACCGTGCCGGATCAAACGGCTCGAACGTACTCGGGTCATCAAGCATCGCAGCAGTATGGAGCCCCGATTCGTGTGCGAACACATCCGCTCCGAGTAGTGATTTGTCCGGCTCCACATCCTCATCTAAGATGTCGATAACTGCTTCGGTGACTGGCAGCAATTGTTCCTCGGCAACAGGGAGAGCAATCGATTCTTCGCCGACAACCGCCGCAGCGACAAACTCCTCAAGAACCGCATTTCCTGCGCGCTCACCAAGACCAGCAGTCGATACATCCACTTTACCGACACCGAGTCGAGCACTAGCGAGTGCGTTTGCAGTCGCGACACCGAGATCATCGTGGAAATGAACCCCGATCTGAGAGAGATCTGTCTCGAGTGCGTCGAGATAGGATGTCACTCCTGCGGGAGTGCGGCTGCCGACGGTATCAGCAATGGTGTACACGGTAGCGTCGACAGTAGCGAACAGTTCGTCCAGAAACGACGGGTCAGTACGGAACCCGTCCATCGCACTAAAGTGAACGTCAACACCATGGTCGTGGGCGAGTTCCGCGGCCTCGGCCGCTGCCTCAAGCAATGCGTCGCAGTCCTTCCCAAGAACGTGTTCAAGTTGCCGGTCGCTGGTCGGCGCAAACAGGTCAACCACGTCAACACCAGCATCGATGGCCGCTTCGACGTCACCTGGAATAGCGCGAGCGATACCGGTAGTTGCAGCGTCCAGACTACAGCGTTCGCAGACAGCAGCCGTCCGTTCGTCGGCGACCGGAAATCCGACCTGAATGAAATTAACACCGAGGGAGTCGAGCTCACGGGCCGCTGCTGCCTTCTGGTCGACCGTGTACTGGACGCCCGGCCGTTGTTCGCCTTCACGGAGCGTGAGATCTAGCAGCTTCATACGACGTCCTCCCGCCGAAGGTGTTCAATCTGGTCACGGTCATACCCGAGCGCGGTAAGGACGGCGTCAGTGTCTTCACCCAGTGCCGGCGGGTCAGCAGACTCCACTCGATCGAAACCAGTGGCACGCGCCGGGAACCGTGGCGTTTGAATGCGATCACCATCCCCTTCGGTCGCCCGAACCTCACTGAGAGCGTTCGTCGCTTCAAGATGTGGGTCGGACGAGACGTCATCTGTATCATTCACGGGTGCAACCGGAACACTCGCCTCCTGCAGTCGAGCAACCAGCTCCTCGGCATCGAAATTATCGCAGACAGACTGGACAGCATCATTCAACACCGCCCGGTTCTCAAGGCGTCCCGACAGTGTCTTGAACCGATTGTCTTTGTGTAGATCACTGTCGAGGGCATCACAGAGTCGACGCCACTGACGATCCGACGACGGTCCGATGAACACCCATTCATCGTCAGCAGAGCGGAACACGTCATATGGCGCCCATCCAGGATGACTTGCACCCATCGGTTCCGGAGTCTCATCATACGCCTGCGTGTACGCAAGCCAGTAGCCCATTAGAGAGACAGTACTTTCGAACAGCGGGACGGTGATGTACTGCCCTTCACCTGTAGCGTCACGCTGGCGGATCGTTGCAACAATCGTCAGTGCACCGTATAGCGACGCAGCCATGTCCGAAAGACTCGTTCCGGAGCGGACCGGCGGCGTATCGGCATGTCCTGTGACACTCATCACGCCAGACAGTGCCTCGGCGACAGGGTCGAGCGCTGGAAAGTCCTCGTACGGGCCAGGATTGAAGCCTTTAATCGAACAGTACACCAACTCCTCGTTCACCGCGCTGAGGTCGTCGTAGCCAACACCGAGACGGTCCGCGGTTCCTGCGGCGAAGTTTTCTACAAGGACATCAGCCTGCTGTACGAGATCCTTGAAGACCGTCCGGCCCTCTTCTGACTTGAGATCAAGCGAGACACCGAGTTTGTTACGGTTGACGTAGTTGAACGAGCTGTTCCCGACCGGGCTTGAATCACGGACAGCGTCACCGCGCTCGGGATGCTCGACTTTGATCACCTCCGCGCCAAGGTCGGCGAGCAGCATCGAACAAAACGGCCCAGCGATAATGTGGCCGAGCTCAAGCACAGTCACGTCCGACAGCGGTTGCTCGCCAGTCCCCGGTAACAGATCCGGGGCGACGCGACCACCATCAGTACACACCCTGTGGCCAGTCCGTGTCCAGCGCTGCTGCTGGTCGTTCTGCTGGAGGGACCGTCGGCTCGTCGAAGTATGCGAATCGTCGTCTGTCATTGTGTTAGGGGGATTGGTGGATGGGGTCGGTCGTAAGTTCGTCACCGTAGCAGATCGTCTGTCCGTCGCTGTCGAACACGAACACGTCGTCAACGTCGAATCCGATCGTGAGTTCGTCGCCCTGGCCAACATCGCCGAGGGTTGGTGAGACAACATCGATGTTGTCACCGTCAGGTGTCCGTCCATGGACGACAAACTCCGTCCCGAGCTGCTCAACAACCTCTGCAATCACTGTGAGCTGGTGCTCGCCACTCTCGGACGAGAGATACTGCGGCCGGATACCGACGGTGACGGAGTCACCGACACGGGTAGCGAAGTGGTCAGCTGACGCTGGTATCGTATACCCTTCGCCGGCGAGCACGTACTCACCGTCGCGTTCGGCGACAGTGGCGGTCAAGAGATTGGTCGACGGAGTGCCGATGAACCGGGCAACATACTCGGACACAGGCCGGTCGAACAGTTCGCCTGGCGGAGCGAACTGTTCGAGGCGGCCATTGTTGAGGAGGATGATGTGGTCGCTCATCGTCATCGCTTCCGTCTGGTCGTGAGTCACGTAGACGACCGTTGCATCGAGTTCCTGATGCAGCCGCTGGACTTCGACACGGAGTTCAGCTTTTAACTTCGCGTCAAGGTCGCTCATCGGTTCGTCGAGCAAGAGTACGTCCGGATCCTGCACGAATGCCGACCCGAGGGCGACGCGTTGTTGCTGGCCGCCAGACAGCTCCGACGGCATCTTCTCAAGCTGCTCGGTGATCTGGAGTGTTTCGGCGGCTTCCTTGATGCGGCGTGTGCGTTCGTCCTTCGGGACGCCCTGCACCCGCAGCCCATAGCCGATATTTTCACTCACGGTCATATGGGGATAGAGCGCGATAGACTGGAACACCATTGCACAGTTCCGGTCTTGAGGTGACTGGTCAGTGACCTCCTCGTCGCCGAACGAGATGCGGCCACTCGTCGGCGTCTCCAATCCTGCAATCATCCGCAGTGTCGTCGTTTTCCCACAGCCGGACGGCCCGACGAGCGTGGTAAACGACCCCTCAGGAATCGTGAGCGAGAGGTCGTCCACGGCGACGTGAGCTGTTCCGGTGGACTGATACTCCTTGTTGACGGAATCGAGTTGAATCGTACGAGCCATTATTCGAGACCTCCGACGTTGAATCCCTGCAGCAAGTAGTTCTGGAGGAAAATCGCGATGAGGAACGGGGGGATGCAGATCAGGAGCGACACGGCCATTGTTTCACCCCAGCCGATTGAGACACGGTCAAGGAACAGGCTTGCGCCGACCGTGATCGTGTACATCTCGTCGCTGCTCATCACGACACGCGCCATCGTGAAGTCGTTCCACGCAACCGCGAACGAGAAAATCGCTGCTGAGATGTACCCTGGTTGGGCGACCGGCAGCACCACGTCTACCAGCGTACGGGTTCGGCTTGCACCGCGAACCCATGCGGATTCTTCGAGCGCAATTGGGACAGTCTGGAAGTACTGCCACATGAGCCAGATGGTGAACGGTGCTGAAATGGCAGTGAGTGCCATGGTTAATGCGAAGTAGCTGTTCAGCAGCCCGAGTGTGTAGAAGATGACGTATAGGGGGATTGCCAGCACGATCGGGCTGAACATGTACGCGAACAGGACAGCTCGCGCAGCGAGAGTTTTCCCCTTGAACTCGAAGCGCGTGAGGCCGTAGCCGGCCGCCACTGCAAGCGCTGTGGACATCAGTGTCGAACTCGCGGTGACGATGAGGCTGTTCGTGAAGTACTGGACCGTATTCGTTTGTTCGAACAGCACGCGGAAGTTCCGGAGTGTGACTGAATCAAGCAGCAAGTCGACGTTCCCGCCACGGAACACCGCCGTCGGTGATTGGAGTGCGATAGCGATCATGATGTAGACGGGAACTGTCACGAAGACGGCCACCAAGAGCGCCGTGAGGATGGTTGCGATGCGTTTGAGCTGGGTCTGGACTCGTTGTGGGAGAATCGAGCCAGCGGCGCCTTCACCGAACGTCATCAGTGCGCCACCTCCTTTTCGGGTTCGAAGACGTAGAAGTACACGACCGCCACGCCGGCGAGCAGGAAGAACATGATCCCGGCCAGTGCCGTGGCACCACCGAAGTTCACGGCGTTGAATGCGAGTTCGTACACTCGAATCGGGAGCGTCGTTGTCGCTTCGAGTGGGCCACCACGCGTGGCGAGATAGATGATGTCGAATTTGTTGAACATCCAGATGCCGCGAACGAGAAGGATAATGAGGATTGCTCCTCGGAGATGAGGAAGCGTGATGTCACGGAACGCCTGCCACGTTGATGCTCCCTCAACGCGCGCTCGCTCGTAGAGATCCGGATCGATCGCTTGCAGCCGCGCGAGAAGGATGAAGAAGGCGAACGACCCGAACTTCCACACGCTCGTTACGACCACTGATGCCATCGCCCACTGGAGTGTCGAGAAGAACGCAATCGGTGATTCGATAAGTCCGAGCTGGAGAAGCCACTGGTTGAGCACGCCGATGTTCGGGTCTAGAATGAACTTCCAGATGAAGATCACCACGAGCGTCGGCAGCAGATACGGAAAGATCATCATCGTCCTGAGAACGTTCCCACCCCGGATCTGTTGGTTGACGACGAGTGCAAGTCCGAGACCAACGACGAGGCTGAGAACGGTCGTTGAGACGGCGTACACGATACTGTTCCAGAGGAATTTCAGGAACGTTCCCTCTACCAGTATACTCGTGTAGTTCGATAGCCCGGCGAATGTCGCGGCGCCGGTTGGATCGTTGAGAAGGCTCATCCAGAGTGCGTATCCGACCGGGAGAATCCACACGAGAGTGAAGAACGCTGTGAACGGGAGAAACGTGGCGAGGAGCAGTAACTGCCGCTCGCTGAGGTTCCCAAATCGTCTCGTATCGGAGTTGATTGTACTCATGAATCTAAACGGGACGAATTACTTCTGGAGGCTGCGGAGTTTCTTGGCGACCCAGTCGACGGTCTTCTGGGGTGATTTCCCGCCGACGATCATCTGCTCGGCCGACTGTCCAAACACCTGCTGTCCGTACGCGTTGGCAGCCACGATGTTCGGCTGTCCGTTCTTGCCGGTGGCGAGAATCGACGAGAACGCATCCCAGTTCTCCCGCACGAGGTCCATAACTGGCTGGTGCTTCTGAATCATCTCGTTGTTCTTCACCGTCTTGTTGTCGAGCATCTTCTTCGTTGGCGGGAACTGGAACAGCGGCGCCGACAGAACAAAGTCGAGGAATTTGTCGGACTTGCTGAAGAAGTTCACGAACTTCTTCGCGCCGTCCGTCGCGTTACCGTGCTTCCACACGACGTGGCCCTCCATGTACGCCCACCACTTATCCTGCTTCTTGCCATTCGGAAGCGGGAATGCCGTCGGCGATAGCTTCTTGACCAGATCAGGCCGATTGGACTCGATATTGAGAATCGGCAGCCCACCAACACTCATGATCGCAGCGGCATTCTCCTGCTGAAGTGCGCTAATAGCGTCTCCCCATTCCCAGCCTGACGCGTTCGGCGAGTACTCCGCCATCTGCTTTATCCACCGGTACGTTTCGACCGCCCGCTTGCGATTCTGGCCTTTATCGATGGTGACTTTGATATCGTCAGACGGACCCCCATAGATACTGACGTCATTCTGCCACTGATACTGCGTGATCTGGGTGGCAGCGTTGTTCGTCTGGCCCGATTGGACGACATACCCGTTGATGTCGTTTTGGTTCGTGACTCGTTTCGCCTCAGATTGCCACTCCTCCCACGTCGCCGGCTGTTTGTTGTAGAGATCGTTTCGATACCAGCCCATTAGGGGCTCAACCATCGTCGCTGCGAAATAGGAGTCACCGTCGACATTGACAGGATCGGGGAGGTCAGTGCCTTTGACCGCGTCAGTCACCGGTGCGAGGTTGCCGTTTCGCTGATACCGGTATGCGTCTGACGACGTGTCGAACACAATGTCTGGCGGATTCCCGGCCGCCTTCATCTTCTGTAGCTGCTGGTCTGTCGAGGTTCCTTTCGACGTGTACGTCACGTCGACGGTGTAGTCATGTTTGTTCTCGAACTCCGAGATAATCTGGTCGATAATGTCCTTCGAATCCCCGCGGTCGGACAGGTACTTGATCGTCTTCGAGTTTTTCGAACCACCCTTTGATCCGCCCATACATCCAGCAACTGCGACGCCTGTCGCGATACTGGATGACTGGAGGAATCGTCGTCGTGTAACTGTGTCATGCCGCATGATAAAACATAACAGTCGCAACCAGCGATGGTCTTCATCCCTTCACCTGTTGGCTCTTTAAATACAGTCGAGATTAATCACTCACTGTCGGCGACTCACCCAATGCCTGCCCCTCATTCGGAACACTCCCACTCTGTCGGCCTGTGTAACCGAGCGCATTCGAAAGCAACGTCTGTTCTGCTTTCCGTAGATGCTCGAGAAACGTCGTATGCGTAATGTCGAGCTCACTAGCAAGTGTCTCAGCATCCGTATCCCGAGGCCACTCATAATAACCCGCCTCAAGCGCTTTCATCATCACTTCGGCCTGGCGCTCGGACAGAAGCGCTTCAGAGGACCGATATGGCGTAAGCTGAGTAAGTTGAACAGATCCGATCTCCCTCAGTTCACTCACAATCTGTCGAAGATCGTCGCGCCGAAAAACAACGATATCAAACACCCTCTGGCTCCCGTTGACGCGATCCCACCACTGCATCATCCCATGATTCTTCCGGATCACAGGGAGCGCTCCACACGAACGCTTCGTGAGTTTCAGATGGGACTCATCAACACGTTCTACTTGCTTCACATGGTCAGAGCTCTCAAATGCATCAAGTAACTCCGCTATCTTATCCTGCGCATCAATGACGAACGTAATATGCTCATCATCAACGATCTCTTCGTGATTTGCCGTGAACGAGGTCTCCCACCGACTCGTCACCTCGCTTAGTACACAATCTGTCTGAAGGTTCAGGTTAATTTTCGCACGAAACATCTGCCAGTTATTCACATGCACTACAGTTTAAGCTTTCTACTACGTACAATATCTCAACTTTAGCTATAACACGTGGGAGCAAGACGCTCATGACGTGGGCCATGCTCCACATCACGACCACTAATTGGGAAACCTGTTCGAACTCTCTCCCTCTGCTGCCTCCACAGCGATATCGTCTATGGTTTTGTTATAACTGTCTGTACTGTCTGTAACAGACATCCTGTACAGAAGTTGGAAGGGAATCTCACGGCTAACGCCATGGACTAAATCCGGCAGCACGCCAAACAGTCAATCAGATCTCGTGTCCTGGTCTAGGTGTTGAGGTGGAGGCAACACCCGCAACCCCGCTGTCTCCACCGGGAGCCGTACTGGACTGGCCTTGATCTGAACCATCACGAGTACTGAACACTCAAGACGTCGTGGGCGTCACGGTCACAGATCGTGGGTGAACTCAGCCTCAACCAAGCACGATGGCAGGGTCGAATAGTGCAAACAGACTCCAGGGGGAGTGCGAGACGAGACAGTAGTTAGTAGGTTTCTACTGAGACATTCTCAAGAGATTCGAAGTTATCGAAGGTTTGAGTACAATACAGGGGGATAGGTGAACTCATCGCTGCCGATCTTAGTGGACATAATTACTTGTATCATAGAGCCTCGAACGATTGTGGGTCCTCAATCCAAATAGATGCCTTAATAAAGAAAATTGAACCCAAAAGCAATTCTAAGCCTTTATATCTATCTATAGCTTCTGATTATTTCTATGTTGGAAAATCACACGATATAATGCAGAAAATGGGCATCTAGACCAGCTACACCTGGGATTCACTTCCAAGATATCTCTGTTCCAGAATTCTACTTCAGATCCGATTGTGTATTTACTTTTGTTTATTGCTGGTATATATTACAAGAATGAATGAGTGGGGAGGACCCGTTGTTGGAGGGGACCGTCTGAAGGAGATATCTGGGAACCGAAGAGGTACAAGTTCACCCTAAGGGGACGCTGACTAGGGCCGGGAACACCTTTCGCTCGGAGAAACGATGGTTGAACGTGACTTCAACCGGCGACACGGTGGTGACGCCACCGAGGAGGGAAATCTCGACGATTCTGAACCTGCGGAGCTCTTCGCTTCTCCCCCGAAAAATGAGCTACGGCAGGTGTTGCGCTCGGTGAGAATTTAGGCGAACTTATCACCTGGTCGACCTCGATCACTGTTGGCCTACTGCGACCCCTTGCTAAAGAGAAAATACCCGGTTGCGGGACAGTAGGGACCCCACCCTAGCCCGGAATTACAGATGTAGTACTGTAACAGACTGTGGGTGCTACCCTCCTGACTACAGAGAGAACTTTCATCCCCGACTTCCCGGCTGGAAGGAGTGAGGGTAGTAGGGGGAACCGGAGGAGTTCCTCGATATTCAAGAGTTCGCTGACTTGGAGAGACCTAGCCCGCGGCATACCCGGTGAATTTGTATTGAGTCTATCTCATAGTGTTTTACCATGGAGAACAGACTGTTAACTATAATCATGAGTACCGAAGATTGATTTCGACTACTCGCATTGCCCGTCGGACTAGTTCCGGAAGTTCTTCCGAATACCAGTCACCGTCGAGCCGCTTTGCCGGCCCAGACACGCTCAAGGCGCCTAAAACATCATCGTCGATGATAACCGGCGCGGCCACGCAGCGAAGCCCTTCTATGCGTTCTTCATCGTCGAACGCATATCCGCGTTCACGAATCGTCTCGAGGTCTTCGAAAAGTTCCTCACGCGTCGAATGAGTGTTTTGGGTCCGTTGGGGTAATCCGTGGTGGTCAAGGATGGTGTTAACTTCATCCTCCGGGTAGTGTGCGAGCATGGCCTTGCCGAGTGCAGTGCAATGGGGAAGGACACGCGTTCCCACATGAGAGTCCGTGGTAACTGCTTGCTCACCGCGTGCCTGGTAGAGATACACTAGCTTTCCACATTCTTCAGAAGCGACACACGCTGTCTCTCCCGTTTCTTCGACTAACCAGTTGATTTCGGATTTGGCCGCCTCATAGAGTCTCGAACGTTGCCGCGCTTTCCCTCCGAGCGTGAGAAGCCGGTACCCAAGGACGTAGCAGTCACCTTTGTTAACGACATAGTCGCGTTGTTCGAGTGTCTTGAGGTGATTGTGAACGGTGCTTTTGGAAACGCCAATGTTGTTAGCGATCTCCGTGACGCCTCCCCCTCCGGTTTCTGAGAGGTATTCGATGATAGTGAACGCCTTGTCTGTTGCCTTGATTGTTTTTCCTTCGTCGTCGGTTGGTTGGGTCATATCCTGTTCATTTGTAACTACCTACTAAAGTCTATCCACAGTGTTCTATAATGTGGAACGAGGGTTGCACATCACCAGCGCGGCTTATTCGGGAGCCAGTCACTCCGGCCGACCTCTGTTTCGGCGTCTGCATACTCGGCGGCCATAGAACTGACGTCGGAGTATGCGAGGGGGTCGGTGTCGTGATACCGTTCATTCATCCGTTCAAGTTCCGTCTCATCGAGGCTCACACCCAGTCCTGGGTCATCCGAGACGGGCATCATCCCGTCCTCGAATTCAAGTGGACCGCCAGCGATGACGTCTTCCGCCATCCACGGATAGTGAGTGTCACAGGCGTACCTGACGTTCGACATAGCTGCAGCAACATGCGTCATCGCGGCCATACTCACTCCGAGGTGCGAGTTCGAATGCATGCCGACGCCGAGATCGAATACCTCGGCGATGTCGTTCATCCGCACATTCCCCGTAAGTCCACTCCAGTAATGATGGTCGCTGAGGATGATGTCGACAGCGCCCATCTCAACCGCCGGTGCAATTTGGTCGAATTCCACGACATACATGTTCGTCGCCACCGGCAGTGACATATTTTGTTTGAGACGTGCATGCGCATTCATCGTCGTCACTGGATCCTCGAGGAACTGAATACGGAGGTCGGACTCTTCGAGACGACGAGCAATTCTCGATGCAGTTTCAACGCTCCACGTTCCATTCGGGTCGATGCGGAGCGGCGTATCGCGGCCGAACTCCTCAGCAAGTAGTTCGAGCGTTCGAAGTTCCTCCTCCGGGTTGAGGACTCCACCCTTCACTTTCAACGTGGAGAACCCGTGTTCGTCAACAAATTCGCGGGCTTCTGCGACCATTGCCTCAGCTGAGTCCACTGCCTGCGGTGCGATGGCGGCCGAGGTGGAATCGGTGTCGGCGTACTTGTAGAAGAGGTAGCCCGAGTATTCGACTTCCTCGCGGACCTTCCCTCCGAGTAGATTGTAGACTGGTTCACCAACCGTTTTTCCGATGAGGTCGAGTAACGCGGTTTCGAGAGCGCCATAGACCATCGGATCTTGGAGGCGCAACTCCAGGGGCTTGCGTTCATACGGATTCATTCCCTCGACGAGCGAAGAGGCCCGTTTGAGCGCCGTGATTACCTTCTCGTCTCCGTACGTCTCGCCGACTCCGACCTGCCCATCAGCTGTCGTTAGTCGGACGATAGTTCGGGCGGCGAGTTCGCTGTGGGCTCCCCACGAATTTCGGAGTGGCGGTTCGCGGTGAGCAACAGGAATGATTTCGACATCGGTGATACGCCTTTCATGCTGTGGTGTCGCGGAATCAGTGTTCGAACTCATGGATTCACCTTGGATAGCGGACTTGGTTACTCGGTGTTTGTGGCACGCATCCACAAGGATTCCTTCGTACTACTTAAATGTTGACTGTTTGACGGGGAATGGGGTCGTTCCTGCGCTTAGTCCGGTCGGAGGGAAGTTTTAAATATAGACAGAGTGAGATGTACACCGCACCATGAGCTTCGAAGCTCTGAAGGAGACACTTCGCGGCGTAGCGTTCACTACAACAACCCCGTTCAGCGAGGATGGCGACGACGTCCTCTACGACGAACTCAAACGGAATGCTCGTGCAATCGACGAGGCAGGCGGTGACCTCTTCATTCCCTGTGGAAATTCCGGTGAGTACTACGCGCTGACTGACGAAGAGCGCGTGAACGTCGTCGAGGCAACTATCGACGCTGTTGGTGATGGTAACGCAATCGTCGCCGGAGTCGGAGGGAGTACGAAAACTGCAATCTCCCTCGCCACCCAGTATCAGGAAGCGGGCGTCGATGCAATCATGATCATGCATCCCAGCCACACCTACCTGCACGAGCGCGGTCTCCTCGAATACTACCGGCGTATCGTCGAGGCCGTCGACTGCGGCATCGTCCTCTACAAACGGGGCCCCGAACTCACGGAAGACATCATTGCCGAACTCTCGACCGAAGACAACGTCGTTGCGGTCAAGTACGCGGTCAACGACATCAAAGGATTCTCACGCGCCGTCGAGAACGTCCCCGGTGACCTCGTGTGGTCGAACGGTATCGCCGAACGGTTTGCGCCTGCCTTCGCGCTTGAAGGTGCTGAGGGATTCACCACTGGAATCGGGAACTTCGTCCCAAAAGCCACCCTCGCACTTATGGACGCCCTTAGCGATGAAGACTGGGAATCCGCCAGGCAAATCCGCGAGGCCCTCAGACCCTACGAGGATCTCCGTGAGGAGACCGGCCCGAACAACGCGTTCTCGGCGGCGAACAACGTTCCCGCAGTGAAGTACGGCATGGAACTTGCTGGACTCTACGGCGGCCCCGTCCGGGAACCCCTTATCGAACTCTCAGATGCGGACAAGCAACGCGCAGAACAATACTACGAGGCGATTCAGGAAGCCGTGATCGAAACGGAAGCGATCGCGGATTGAACGTGAGGCAAGAATATGGCACATCAGACAGAACACGCCGTATGCATCAACCCCAACCGACTTCAGACATTCACATCCGACCTCTTCGAAGAAGTCGGCCTATCAGCGGAGCATGCCGACACCGTGGCAGAGACGCTCGTAGATGCGAACCTCCGAGGAATCGATACTCACGGTGTTGTTCGGCTGGAGCCGTACGTCGAGCGCCTCGAAGAAGGTGGCATCGCCACGAATCCAGACCCCTCTGTCTCCCACTCAGGCGGGACAGGTGCTGCCATCGTCGACGGCGACGACGGTCCTGGCCAAGTTGCAACACTCCGAGCGATGGAGGAGGCAATCGATCGCGCCTCCGACGCCGGGAGCGCGTTCGTCGGGGTTCGAAACAGCAACCATTTCGGAACGGCATCGTACTACACAAATTACGCGGCGGAGCGTGGGTACGTCGGTATCGCAATGACTCATGCTGGCCCGAATGTCACGCCGTTTGGCGGTGCCGATCCCTATTTCGGGACCAATCCCATCTCGTTCGGTCTTCCGAACGGGGACGACTTCCCAATCACTCTCGACATGGCAACTAGCGTCACCGCAAAGGGGGACGTCATCTTGGCCGAAGAGGAGGGCGAAGACATCCCATCCGAATGGGCGATCGACACAGACGGAAATCCGACAACCGACCCTGCCGAGTTCCACGCACTTCGGCCAATGGCCGGTCCAAAGGGATATGGTCTCGCGTTCGTCGTCGACGCGTTCTGCGGCGTGTTGATGGACACGGTGTTCGGTGACGACGTCCCGACGATGTATCACGACACCACCTCGCCACAGAACCTAGGCCACTTCGTTGGTGCCATCGACGTTCAGGCGTTTACCAGCATCGGTGAATTTGCCACCCGGATGCAGCAGATGGTGACTGAGCTCAAGAAGCTCCGGACCGCGGAGGACTTCGATGAGGTGTTGGTTCCCGGCGAGCCGGAAGCCAAAACCAAAGCGAAGCGACTCGACGAGGGTGTCCCGCTCGGTGAAGGGGTCTGGGATACGTTGCAGTCGCTGGGTACTCGCTATGACGTCCCCCTAGAATAACGACGATATCGCCCCTAGCTCGTTTTTCTCAGGACGGACTGATTCCCGATGAGTACTGGCTTGCTTCGACAGCTGAGGGCTCGGTACGTGGGATGTCGACGTTGATCACCGTCGGTCTCTCCCTGTCCAACGCATCGGTGAGCGCATCGCGTACCGCTGTCCTGGACTCAACATCGATACCCCGGCAGCCGAATCCTTCGGCGATGGCAGCGATGTCGGGCGAACTCCATTCGAATCGGTGACCGTCCGCATATTGATCAATCTTCGGCGATTTACTGATGATACCATAGTCACTGTTGTTGAACACGACTACGACAACGTTGAGGCCGTGCTCAACTGCGGTATGAAGTTCAGTGAGGCACATCATTAGCCCCCCATCGCCTGTGAGTGTCACGATGGGAACATCCGGGTGCGCCAGTTGTGCGCCGAGGGCAGCGGGCAAGCCGACACCCATGCCTGCCCAAGAACCAGCAGTGATGTACTGGTGATGATTGTATGCCTCAAACACTTGCTTCGACCAGAGGCGGAAACCGCCGATATCCGTCGTCACTATCGCCTCTCGGGGAAGGACATCACGAACTGTTCGGAGTACGCCCGGTGTGTTCACTGGCGAGTCCGATAGTAACCCTCTCTCCTCAAGATTGTCGATGTACTCTGCACGGGCACTCGATGCAAGTTCCGCACCGTCCCATGACTCGCTTTGACCGGTGGTGTGACGGATGTCCTTCAGCAGCCGCTTACCCGCGCTCTCAACGTCGTCGACAATGGCGATGTCAGAGTCGTAGGCAACGTCGATATCGGTCGGATCGAGATTCACGTGAATCAGTGTTTCGCCCATCGGAAGATCCCAGTTCGCAGTGGTAATGCCGTCGAAGTCCGTCCCCAGCGCGAGCACGGTATCCGCCACATCGAGGACTTGTCTTGCGCTCTCCGGGAGGTGTTTCGCGGTTACGCCGAGGAATCGACGGTCATCCTCGGGAAACACGCCCTTCCCCTTGTACGAGGAGAGGACCGGCGCATCGAGCGTCTCGGCGAGGTTTGTGACGATCTCGCCTGCACCTGTCGACCGGCGTGCACCACCGCCGACGTATACTATCGGCTGTTTCGCGTTCGCGAGCGCTTTAACCGCGTCGGCGTACGCCGCCTCGTTGTCGTGTTGTATCGTCTCTGGGGTGACTGAGACTGTCGACGCTTCGAAGGTAGCTTCGAGCAGACTAGACGGCACTCCGATCCGGACCGGGCCATACGGAGGCGTCAGAGCAAGCTCGATGGCGCGTTCGACTTTCTCCGTCAGTTCGGCCTCGGTCTCCACGTTGACGTTCGCCTTCACGACGTTGTCGTACGTGTCAGACTCGATCTCGTGGATTGGCCCTTTGCCGCGGTCCTCCGGATCGATATCCGCCGAAATATGGATTATAGGAACGCAGTCCTCGTAGGCGTTCTTGAGGCCGTGCATTGCGTTCGTATCGCCTGGGCCTGGAACAGTGAGCGTCGCCGCGGGATTGTCGCTCGCCTCGTAGTATCCCCAGGCGACATGCGGAATCGAGGTTTCGTGGCGCGCCATCACGTACTCCATCTCGTCGCGCTCGGCAACAACGCGATCGAGCGGGAGCGTCTGCGTGCCGGGGAGGCCGACCAAGAGTTCGATGCCAGCGTCAACCAGTGCGTCGTAGACGTGGTCGCCACCAGGCTTCGAGTTACGGCTCTCGCTATGAGTCGCCATGGTTTCGCCATTGTCGCTCTGAGTATAATAGTTTCGGGGTAAAGTCTGGCACTATTCCTAGGTTTTATCAGGAGCTACCGCGCAGACACGTCACATGTCATCGTCCTCTGATCGATTGACCGTCGGCGTTACCGCAGGCAGTGCATTTGATTTGAGCATCGAGCGAGAAGTGTTCAACGGAATTGACACTACGTTCCGGACGGTCGATGTCCGGTCGACCGATGAGCTCATTGAGAAACTCAACGGCGTCGATGCGGTCATCGATCGCGTATTGAACGCCCCGTACACGGCCGAGGTCGTGACCGCGCTGAACTGTGACATCATCGCCCGCTGCGGAATTGGTGTTGACAAGATCGATCTCGCCGCCGCCGCCGAACAAGGCACGTACGTAGTGAATGTCCCGAGCTACTGCGAGGAAGAAGTTTCAGAGCATGCACTCCTCCTCATTCTCGCACTCGAGCGTAATCTCGTCAGCTACGACGCGGATCTCAAGCGCGGTCGATGGGAGAAAGGCATCGGTTCGATACCCATTCATCGACTGCGAACTCGTACGCTCGGGTTAGTCGGATTCGGAACTATCGCACGACTCGTCGCCAAAAAGGCGCAGGCACTCGGCATGGACGTTATCGCAACCGACCCGTACGTCAACGCCGACGAGATGAGGGATTACGGCGTCGAGAAACAGTCGTTCGACGAAGTGGTCGAAACCGCCGATACGGTCTCCGTCCACGCCCCGTTGACTGAGGAAACTGAGGCCAAATTCGATGCGGACGTTTTCGCGCGCATGAAATCCGACGCCTATCTCGTCAACGTCGCGCGTGGCGGTCTCGTCGTCGAATCGGACCTCCAGCGGGCGTTACAGAACGGAGATATTTCGGGTGCCGCCCTCGACGTGTTCAGCACGGAACCGGCGGATCGATACGACGGGACATCGCCGACGTTCGAGAGCGAGTTCCGCGAGTTGGACAACGTCATTCTCACTCCCCACATAGCCTGGTATTCAGTTGAGGCAAGCGATGAGAAGCGTCGGAAGGCGGCGACTGACGTCCGAAGAGTCCTCGAAGGCCGGAAACCACACAATGCGGTTAACGAACCTCTGGTCTGAGATAATCGGCTTCCGTGTTAGATAACCCGATTAACGAAGGCGTCCATCTCATCAGCCAGGTATCGTTCGTAGTTTGTCGCGAAGATTTCCGCACTGCGCTCCCAGTAATGTGGTGTCGACCCGGCCATGTGCGGTGTTACGATAACGTCCGACAGGTCCCATAGCAGCGAATCCTGCGGTAGCGGTTCAGGGTCAGTAACATCGAGGGCGGCTCCACGGATCTTCCCCTTCTGAATCGCTGTGATCAAGTCGTCCTGGTTGATGATCGGGCCGCGACCGATATTGATTACCACGGCATCCCGTTTCATCGAGGTGAATTCTTGCAGGCCGAGGAGCCCTTCTGTTTGATCGGTCAGTGGACAGGCGATGGCGATGTAGTCGCTCTCGGCGAGCACGTGATGGGTCTCGTCGGGTGGAAAAACCCCGTCGACAGCATCAGGGGCAGTCGTCGTATCGCGTTTCGTCCCGAGAACGGTCATCCCGAGTGCGGATCCAAGCTCGGCGATTCGGCCACCGATTGCGCCAACGCCGAGGACGCCCAGTGTCTTGCCGCGGAGTTCACCGCCGCTGTAGTGCTGCCAGATATTCTGGCGTTGCTGTTCGATGCCGCGGTGAAGGTTCCGCTCGAAGACAAGCATATACCCAAGCACCTGTTCGGCGATAGGGTTGGCGTGAACTCCTGCGGCGTTCGTGAGGACGATACCCATCTCCTCGATTCGGTTGAGGTCATAGCTGTCAACGCCGGCGTTGAGGGCCTGTATCCAGTCGAGGCTGTCCGCGTGGTCGAGCAATTCGGGGGTGAGTGCACGGGTAATAACGATGTCCGCTGACGCTATGCGGGCGAGAGCGTCGTTGTAACTTTCGGCGAGTTGCAGGTTGACATCCGTCACTTGACGATTGATTTCGCGGGCGAGTTCGGATGGGTCTCCACTGTGCGGTACTTCGGGTAACAAGAGGGTGGTTGGCTGGTCAGCCATACTACCGTAACCGAGCGCACACGGGATAAATCTAAGGTGGAGGTGAACACTGAATCTCTCTGCTATGTTGCAGACAACAACAACTTTTAGAGGAGGGACATCATTCATCCTTCAAGGCAATCCAGCAAGAGCAGAGTCCGAAATGCCGCCTGCTACCCAATGAAATCACAATGTGCAGGCTCAGGTTGCCTTTCCGAACACGGTACGGACGACACGGCATCATCGACATATGACACAGACATACCAAAACTACATCGACGGCGAGTGGACCGAAGCTACGACCGGCGAAACGTTCGATAACCGGAGTCCCTCGAACACCGACGAGCTAATCGGTCGCTACCAGCGCTCTTCGGAGGAGGACGCAGTAGCGGCGGTTGAGGCTGCAGTCACTGCTGCTGATGCATGGGCTGACACACCCGCGCCCGAGCGGGGACGTGTTCTCGAAGACACCTCTCGCCTACTCGCTGATCGAAAGGACGAGTTGACCGAGACGCTGTCCCGTGAAGAAGGAAAGACGCTGGACGAGGCCTCAGGAGAGGTCCAGCGGGCGGTCGATATCTTCCAGTACTATGCGGCGAAGGCCCGGGACCTCGGTGGAAGAGTAAAGTCGCCGAGTGCGTCGGACCAGAACCTCTACACGGTTGAGGAACCGCTGGGGGTTACTGCGCTAATCACACCGTGGAACTACCCGATAGCCATTCCGGCATGGAAAATCGCTCCCGCGCTCGCGACCGGAAACGCCGTGGTGTTCAAACCCGCGTCCCTTACTCCAGAGATCGCTCGAAATCTCGTCGAGTGCCTCGATGAAGCGGGACTTCCGGATGGGGTTTTAAATTACGTTACCGGGTCCGGAAGCGAAGTCGGTGGTGTCCTTACCACTCACGAGAATGTGGATGCAGTCTCGTTTACGGGGAGCGCCAAAGTCGGTGACCACGTCTATCAGAGCGCAACCGAGGACCAGAAACGGGTTCAGCTGGAGATGGGAAGCAAGAACCCGGCCGTCGTAATGCCGAGCGCCGACCTTGACGAGGCCGTCGACATCGTTGCAGCGGGTGCGTTTGGCGTGACTGGGCAAGCCTGCACCGCTACGTCGCGCGCTCTCGTACACGAGCGCGTGTACGATGAGTTTGTGGACCGAATCGTCGACCAAGCGGAGGAAATCGAAATCGGCCCAGGAACGGAGAATCTAGATATGGGGCCGCACGCAAGTCGTGACGAACTCGATAGTACCCTGGAGTACGTTTCACTCGGTAGCGACGAAGGGGCGACACTGCTGACTGGTGGTGAACGCCTCGATGGTGGTGGCTACGATGATGGATACTACGTCGAACCGGCTGTGTTCGCCGATGTCGAACCCGAAATGCGTATCGCTCGAGAAGAAATCTTCGGTCCGGTGCTTTCGGTTATCCCGATTAGCAGTCTTGACGATGCCATCGAAATTGCCAACGACGTTGACTTTGGGCTTTCGGCGAGCATCGTGACGTCTGATCTCCGCGAGGCTAACCGGTTCGTCGAGGAGGCAGAAGTTGGTGTTGCCAAGGTCAACGAGAAGACGACCGGACTTGAACTCCACGTACCGTTCGGCGGTGTCAAGGGGTCGTCGAGCGAGACGTTCCGCGAGCAGGGTGACGCCGCTCTCGATTTCTACACACTCCCGAAGACCGTCTACATGTCCTACTGAGCAGATCATAACTTCACATCGCTTCTCGTTACGATCACACCCGCTACTAAGCGCTTTTGCGAGGGGTGGTGTGATGGTATCCTCCGATATCGTCGTGGTACGTCTGCTCCGGGATAACCACGGCATCACAATCTGCCGATTGGTCGTTCTTCGGTTAGTTTCCGAGTGACTGAAAATGAGATCTTTAGCGTCGATTCGGAAGTCAATCGGTTGAATTGTGACCCGACTCTCCATCCTCCGATAGATAATTCTGCTATTATTGCGGGTGTACCATCAGGTACTTTTATATTGGTAGATGGAATTATAGGAACGTGTATGCCACAGGGTATCAATAGGCGCAGATTCGTAAAAGCGGCCAGTGCGGCTGGGATTGCCGGGATAGCAGGTTGTATAGGAAGCGACTCAAACAACAGCCAGAATCAAGTAGACTGGGCCAGCTGGTCGAAGCCAAAATCGATTGCCGACAGAATTTCGGGCGAGAAGTACGTTCCGCCCGAATTCAATAAGGACCAGGTCAGCAACGGGATTAAGTACTTCAACCTCGGGTCGATGAAGCACGACCCGGCAACCAAGTGGTTCCAAGACCGGTTCAAGAAACGAACCGAAATCAACGTCTCGCCGATCGTCGTTCCCTCAAAACAGGCCAGTGGCAAGATAACGACCGTGTTGTCCTCACAATCGAAGTCGCCGGTCATAATGCAGGTCGATCGCCAGATGTATCTGGATTTCGTCGAACCGGGCTGGCTCGAACCGGTCGACGACCTTTGGAACAACAAGGCCTACGAGTACTTCCCGCGCGCATTCAAGGAAGAGTTTGTGACGGACATCGATGCATCGAGGGACGGCGAACACATCTACATGAGCGTTGCCATCGCAGAGGGTTCACTTCAGAACTACCGGCCCGACTTACTGCAGGAACTCGGATTCGAGGCGGACTTCCTGAAGCGGCCAACTTGGTCGGACATCCGCGAGGTTTGTGAGGAGGCAAAATCTCAGAGCAAAGACTACCACGGCTACGTCTGGTACGGAGGCGGTGTACGGTATCCCTCCTACCCCTGGATGCTTCGGGTCTGGTCGCAGGGAGAGAACATCGTCAAAGACGATGGAACCGTCGTCGTGAACAGTGAAGCAGGCGTCAACGCGCTCGAGGAACAGGTGAATCTCATCGAAGAAAATCTGGTTCCTGACGTGCTCCAGTACGGTCAGGGCGGTCCGGAGGATCTCTTCCTCTCGGACAGGGTCGTCAGCTACGTCGGCGGGTCGAAGATGATCCCGATGGCTCTGGAGGAGTTGGGCGCTCCAGGCGAGGCCTACGACCTCGGCTTACCGGCGAAGGCCGACAACAACGGCGAACACACCACGTTCATCGGCACGGACTGTCTGTGCATCAACCGGTACGCCCCAGCGAAGAAAAAGCGCGCAGCGAAGGTCTATCTAGATGGCGCTCGGAGTGCCGAGGCCGAAGCGCAGGAGTTCATTCAGGAGGGGAACATGCCGACTAACAGCGCCGCGTGGGACATCGTCGAACAGGAACAGGAGGAAATCACGCACTTCAAGGACATCGTCCAGGAATCGATCCAAAACGCACGGGAAGGAATGTGGCCGCGCCAAATCCAGACGATCGAAGAAGCTATCGTCCCGAACCTCCAGAAGGCGTGGGGCGGGAACACGAAACCAAAGGCGGCGCTGAACAACGCCCAAGAGATGATTGACGGCGTCCTCGATCAGTAACCTTCGCTCGCAGATTGAGTGGGTTCGTACGGCGTCGGCTACGCTGCCGGTGACGCATCGTGCTGTATCTCGTGCTCTCCTACCGTCTTTCTCTGCGATGTAGGGCACAGCTTGTAACGAATGCTGAGAGGATCGATTGCCTGTATTGACGGAGGTTCTGCTCATCGACTCTTGGAGCAAGGTGTTGATGAGGCTGTCCGAAGATTGTAGTATTCCGTGCATCGCACGTTCGGTTAGAATGTTGGCTCTCGGAAAAAATGAAAGGAGTATTATGGGAGGTTTTATACTGTTTGAAAGAGGATATTGGACTATGGTATCGCGGACCATATCATCGGTTTACGAACAAGTCAAAGGTCTGTTCACAGACGAAGAACCCGGTGAAATAGGACCGATACGGGAGTTCATAAACGATAACTTCATGAAAGTAGTCCTGTTTCCGCCAATAACCCTGTTGGGGATCCTCGTCGCTTTCCCCGTAGGTTATCTCATCTGGACTAGCGTCCACAGTATCAGTCGATACGGCGGCCAGGAATTCATCGGATTACAGAATTACGTCGATATATTCCAAGACCCGATGTTCTTCATGTCGTTGCGCCACTCAATCCTATACACGCTGGGATCCGTGACGCTCGCATTCCTCATCG
This sequence comes from Halomicrococcus pelagicus, assembly GCF_050954125.1. Lineage (NCBI taxonomy): Archaea > Methanobacteriati > Methanobacteriota > Halobacteria > Halobacteriales > Haladaptataceae > Halomicrococcus > Halomicrococcus pelagicus. The sequence continues at coordinate 45,410 of NZ_JBPBWC010000016.1, forward strand.
GGTTCACCTGTGCACTCGCGCTAAACAAGATTGTCAATCAGCGAATTCGAAGTTCGTTCACGGTGTTAATCCTACTCGCCTGGGCAGTACCGCTTGTGGTTACGGGCCTCATCTGGCGGTTCATGCTCCACGCCGATTACGGCGTCGTCAACGCCATCCTCGTCGGAACTGGGATCACATCGGAAAACTTACCATTCGTTACCGAGCCGACACTTGCGTTCATTTCAGTCGTGATAGTAGACGCTTGGTCTCGCGCCCCATTCGCGACGATCATCCTCCTTGCCGGCCTCCAGACCATTCCAGACACGCTGTACGAGGCCGCGACGGTTGACGGGGCGACTGACTTCGCGAAGTTCCGTGACATCACGCTGCCACAGATCAAGCCGTCGGCCGGCGTCGCGCTGTTAATCATGACGATGTTCGCGTTCCGCACGTTCTCGATTGTCTTCTCGCTCACCCAAGGCGGACCAGGGAACGCAACGGAAGTGCTTGCGACGTACATCTACAGTTCCGGTGTTAAACAGCTTCGACTCGGTTACTCGGCAGCACTGTCAATCGTCATGATTCTGATGACGCTGATCATCGTGGCACTGTACGTGAAAATGATACAGGAAGACGCGCTGGAAACTGCGTAAGTGATATCAATGTCAATCCAAGACTCGTTCAACGACTCGGAATGGCGGTACAACGCTGTACAGTCAGTGGCAAAAGCAATCCAGAGCAAGTACGTCGTGTTCGGCGTCCTCACTCTGGCAGTGCTCTACTTCACGTTCCCGATCTATTGGACGTTTGCCTCTTCAATCAAGACGATGGAAGGGATTCACACCTTCCCGCCGAATCTCATTCCACAGCAGATAACCGATCCAGTCTGGAAAAACTACGTTGAGATGTGGACGGAGCGTAACTTCAATCGATTCACTCTCAATAGCTTGATTATCGCGATCTCGACGACCGTGATTGTGATGATATTCGGGACGCTCGGCGGATACGGGTTCTCCCGGTTCCGGTTCCCGTACGACGATTACGTCTTCATCGGCATCTTGGGAGCGCGACTACTGCCACCAATCGGAATGCTGATTCCGTTCTATCGGCTGTTCGGCGAACTCCAGCTTCTGGATACCCGAATCGCCTTGATTACGGTGTACACCTACATGAATCTACCACTAGTGATCTGGCTGATGCGCAACTTCTTTATCTCGATTCCGAGTGACCTCGATGAAGCGGCGTACATCGATGGGGCAACTCGATTCCAGACGTTCAAAGACGTCATCCTCCCACTGGCGAAGCCGGGAATCGCCGCTTCGGCGATTCTCGTATTCCTGTTCTCGTGGCGGGAGTTCCTGTTTGCGTTGGCGCTGACCTTGAGCCCTAACTCGAAGACGCTCCCTGTCGGGGCGATGATGATGGTTGAAGACGTCGTCGTCATCTGGAACTTCTTGGCCGTCGCAGGCTTCCTAGCGATGATTCCGGCGCTGGTCTTCGTCATCCTGTTCCAGCGTCACATCGTTAGCGGACTGACTGCGGGAGCAATCAAAGGATAGGTATGGTTCAACGTAACATACTTAACGAATCGCACTAAAAAAACATTCATTACAACCCATGTCTGACAGCCACCCCGAAACGTCGATCGAATCCACGACCCAGAGCATAGCGAGCCAAGCGTCCGGCGGCCAAGTGGAACTGCGCGACTTGACCAAGATCTACGACGACGGTGAGGATAGCGTCGTCGCCGTCGATAATATGAACGTCACCGTCGAAGACGGAGAATTTCTCGTGTTCGTCGGTCCGAGTGGCTGTGGCAAAACCACGACCCTTCGCTCGATTGCTGGCCTCGAAGAGATCACGGACGGTGAGATTCTGATTGAAGACGAAAGCGTGGCCGGGAAGGCACCGCGACAGCGTGACATCGCGATGGTATTCCAGACGTATGCGCTATATCCACACATGACCGTTCAAGAGAACATGGCCTATCCGCTGAAGGTCCGGGGCGTCGACAAAGCGACGCGTAAGCAGAAAGTACGAGAAACCGCGGAGCTACTGCAGATTTCGGAGCTACTCGACCGTCAGCCGAAGGACCTCTCCGGCGGCCAGCAGCAACGAGTCGCACTCGGGCGTGCGCTAGTCCGCGAACCCCGGGTGTTCCTGTTCGACGAGCCGTTGAGCAATCTCGACGCGAAGCTCAGGATTAAAATGCGTACCGAGCTGAATCGGCTCCACGACAAGATCGGAAAGACGTCGATCTACGTCACGCACGATCAGGCCGAGGCGATGACACTCGGGGATCGTATCGCGGTAATGAACGACGCCGAAATTCAGCAAATTGCCCCGCCCCAGCAGGTTTATGATAAGCCCGCCAACCAGTTCGTTGCGGGCTTCATCGGCAGCCCCCAGATGAACTTCTTCGATGTCGAGGTCCATTCAGGTGGCGGGATGCCAGTGATCGACACTCAGAGCTTCACACTCCCGTATCCCGATTGGATGCGCGACCGAATTGATCGCAGTTCGAGTGACGGATTTGATGCGGTGTACGGAATCCGACCGGAAGACATCTCTATCTCCTCTCTTCGAAGTGAGTCCGTCAGTGATGTGGAAAACGCGATTACCGCAGAAGTTCTGGTGATCGAAGAAATGGGATCCGACTTCTTCCTCACGATGGAAAAGGACGGAGTGGAGTTCCAAGCAATCGTCGAACCCGAAACGGCCGTGTCACAGGGAGACACGGTCACGCTCTCGTTCAACGAAGACAAGTACCATCTATTCGATAATTATGGTGGGGAGTCGCTCGTTTACGGTTCTCAGGGTCGCTAGACAATAGTCCCTGTTATTTCTGGAAGTTCTCAACTACGCATCGAATGCGTATTCATCGATGAGAAATGACTGAGAGAGGTACCGCGATCGGGACTCGACATGGGCAACCCCGGCTCGCGTCTCTGTAGATTGGATATCGAAAGCGGATACGTCAGGAGGTATCGAACTAACTCGGTGACACAACGGTGTTACGAAGGGTTCCAATCCCTTCGTACCAGACTTCCACCGTGTCGCCGGGGTCAAGAAACCCCGGGTTAGCAGGACTCCCAAACGCGATGACGTCCCCGGGCTGGAGCGTAACCCGGTGTGAGAGCTCTGCGATAGCTTGCGATGGACCGCGATGCATTTCGGATGTTCTGCTCTCTTGGCGGACTTCACCGTTGATGGTGGTGCGCATCTCTAGCGATAACGGGTCCACGTCCGCAATCACCGGACCAAGCGGTGCAGAGGCATCGAAAACCTTCATTTTAGTAATTCCTGTTTGGTCCTTGGCGTCCAGATCATTCAAGATTGTATAGCCGCGGACGACGTCAGACACATCCGTGGCATTGACGTGTTTGCACTCCTGATCGATGACGGCTGCGAGTTCGCCCGCATATCCGAGGGAATCGGAGAATGTCGGATAGGGTATGGGTTCGCCGGGACCGACCACGGAGGTACCACCCTTCAAGAAAAAATGAACTTCGTCCGGAAACTCCGCATCGTGGCTGAGATTCGATTGGATAACCTCGGCGTTCTCCTCGAGGTACGATGGATAGTTACGGCCCAGACAGTAGACGGTCTGCGGTTGACATGGCGGAAGCAGCGTCGCCTCTTCACCGAGAGTGTACGTCTCCTGAGCAACGGTCACCGTTCCGTTATCGAATTCACCAGTCAGGACTTCACTTCCGGTGTCTATGCGTGCCACGGGCATATTGCTTGAGTCAACATCCTGACTTATAGTCTTTGCTCAGCAATAGAACCGTTCTCTTTAAACGTGGACGGCTTCAGCGAGCTATACTCACGAAACTTCGCATCCATCACAAGCCACCACCCGGCGCGCAGATGAGTACAGAAGCCATTCCCCTGCACCTCTACCCTACTATAATCGAACCCCGAGAAAACAATTAAGTAATAGAAGATAGTAGAGTCACTAACATGGCATCACAAAATACGGCGAGATACCTGCCAGCTAGGGGTACAAGTTTCCTATTGGCGGGAATTAGTGAGAACTCTTGGGAATTCTAATAATCCAGCCATGACCTCGGCAGCGAACCCTGAAAAAGCGTACAACAATAAGCGACGTAAGTACCACGGCAGGAAAACGGCATTTCTTCCTTACAACCATGTGCAAAAGTCATCGAGTAACAACCGTTCGTCGAAGGAGCGCCGAGTTCGACCAGACCGATGCCCAGTCTCGAATGTAACCACCAGACATGCCGCTAATTACGGAGGGCAAATGAACCGTTCGCACACGCCCTGAAACACTAACCAACTTATACTACCTAACACCAATCATGAAAATCACAAACGTCACGGCCCACGGACTGTCATCGCCGATTCGACCAGCCCGCGAACATGAGTTCTCAGGAGGAACTCGAAAAATCCTGAAGCGCGATTTCGTATTGGTTCTCGTCGAAACTATAGACGGTGAAGTCGGTTACGCTCCCGCCGGAGCTAGCAGTTCCGCGATGCGCGAGTACTTCGATGGCGCGACGCACAACAACTTCGTCAAGGTTATCGACGACGTCATCGCACCCACGCTCGAAGACGAAGAAATCGACGACGTGACAACAGCCCACAACCTAATCGACGATATCAACATTCCCGGCTTCCTCCGTTCACAGATCATCAGCGCGATTGACATTGCGCTCTACGACCTCATCGGCAAACGCCAGAACACGCCAATCTACAAACTACTGCTCAAGCAGAGCGATGTCACCGCTGACCCCAACCGGACGCTTCCGCTCTATGCTAGCGGTGGAATGTACATGCCCCCTGAAGGGTATGCTGAAGAGGCGGCCGGACTCGCAGAGTATGGGTTCTCCGGGTACAAGTATCGTCCCGGTCTCGGTCCCGAAGATGATCTTCGAGCGATCAAGCTCATCCGCGAGGCAGTCGGTGACGAGATGGACATCATGGTTGACGCCCACACCTGGTGGAAGATGGGCGAGAAGTCCTACAGTCCTGATCAGGTCCAGGAACTCACCGCTAAATTTCAAGAATACGATGTATATTGGGTTGAGGAGCCGGTCAAGCCCGATGCCCATTCTGAGTATCGAAAACTTCGCGATGCAACAGGGACACCGCTTGCTGGCGGTGAAAGTAAGGAGTCACCAGAGGGCCTGAAACAGCTTGTCGACACAGGAGCTGTCGACTTCCTCCAAGGTGACGTTCGCCATCACCGCGGCTTCACCGGGTGCTGGGATGTTGTCCAGTACTGTCAGGAGACGGACGTCACCTTTGTCCCTCATCATTTCGGCACCCAGCTCGGACTCGTCGCGAATGCACACTTGGTTGCCGCTGCCCCTGGTTCTGAGTTACTCGAGTACCCCGTCTTCGAGTCAGACCGCCACCCGGGAATGTATCCGTTCCCACTTGCGGATGACATCTTGCAGTCACCGTTCAATGTTGAAGGAGGGGAACTTACGGTTCCTGACGATCCTGGACTTGGCGTCGATATCAACCTTGAGGTCCTTTCCGAGTATCCTTACAAGGAAGGTGCGTGGACCGAGTTCCACTACGACGAAGAGTAAGCAGTCGGTGTTGAGTGTGGTTCCTCATTCTTGTGATTGATGGGGATTAGGGCTATCGTTGACATCCTCCACGGCCTAAAAGCCGTGGTATTGTGCCTATTTAATATATCATCGGTGTTCTTCTGAGTGAATACCTCTATAGCTGTTTTCGGTCGTTGATGTTCTATTTCCAGTTTGGCTTCCTCAGCGGGAATATACAGTGAGACTTACGCGGGGGGCACGAGTTGTTATCAGGGACTCTGTCCTCACCTCACTATTTGTGCTGCAATAGGATGACCAGAGTTGGGTGACCTGAAAATAGTGCTTCGGAAAGAGCGAACCTGCTTCACCAGCTAACTGTGTAAAAGTATTTAGAATCATAGAGTAGGTAGAACGGAGTGAAATTCGAGTTAGAGGTAGGTTGATTCCGTATCGAAGGAACGAAGCAATCGCCGGATATGACCATCAGAATACGAAACATTGTATTTGTTAGTTATATGCTCTTGTAATACTTCGATAGTCCATAATCCAGTATCATAACCAAATGAACGTGGTGGCTTTTCTATATCAGATTGTAGTTGTTCACGCTCGGAATTGGTGAGCGCAGGTGGTCGTCCCGGCCGATCTTCGTCTTGAATAGCCTCGTCTATTGGCATCTCTTCGAAGCGGTCAAGCCAATAGTACACGGTCGACCGTGGGATAGCATAGCGAGTGCTCAGCGTTTCGACCAAGACGCCATCCTTGTACGCGAGCGCAATCATTAGTCGTTTTGCGGCTTTCCCAGTCGAAACATCATCTAATGCGTCGTGGAGATCGTCAACCGCAATGTCCGAAAGTTTGGCCATGTATGTCACTCTTTTCTCCGCTCCCAAAAGTCCAACTACTTCTGTTGCTCCAGAGTCGAAAATAATAGAAATTTATATAGGTAATCAGCAGCGGCTATAGCGAATCATAACAGAGAACCAGACGTGAGCCTCGGCTTTCTGCAGCCGTGAAGTTGTACCCTAGTCGCTCTCGCCCTAGTGTAATTGAACGCCACGTTCCGCCGACTGACCTGCGTCTTCACGCCGAGAAACGTTTCTCCACTAGAAGCTACATCGCGAACTCCTCGTCGCGCGTATCTGGTCCCCCGACTTCTCGTTACATCTTGCATCCTGAGAGTGGTGTCTCTCGCATGCCGAGACGCTAACAGTGCTGCTCGACCGACCATGAAGGCGCGCTATCGACGACGTTAGTATAGACTACAAACAAACAGTTGCAAGTAAGCGCACTGAGTTGCGGCAGGTCACAGCAAGCAACTGCTCTCCAAGCTGGCGAAAACTGTTGAAACCGTTCACGAAACGACGCTAGGGGTCTAATACCACCCTCTGTCTTGGAGGAATTGCATCAGGCGGTCCTGTCGATGCCTGGTGACTCACATCGGCATGGCCGGCCAGATGCAGATGGAGATGCAGGCGAGTACGAACACCTACCCACCCATCAACGCTCACCGCATCTCGCGCATCTTCCGCCGACGCTACCCAACGTGTTGTCATCCCCCTTCCAGACGTACGCACGTCTTATTTCATCTCCTGCTCTCAGTCAGACAGAACGAATCTACTGGAGATGCTGTTCTCCGTCGGAGACTCTTGAGGAGTGAAGAATCCGTCTCGCGCTAAGCCAGCAGCGCGAGGGTGGGCTTCTCTGCCAAAGGAAACCCATCTCAATAATACCAGCTCTAGGCCTTGAACCTACTGGTGGGCTCAAAAAACACGTACAGCAGGAATGCATCGCTTCGACGTCGAAGCCTCTGGCCAAGTTGACGTGACGAATGAGACGCACGGCACTTCCGCTGCGCACGAATACGTCGTGATGCTCGATACTGAGACTGGTGATGCGCTTACGTGCACCTGCCCGCACCACGTCCACCGGAGTGCGTTCTGTAAGCATATGGCTGCCGTCGAAGACGCGACCGCCGACGGCTCCCTTGACGCCTTCCCTACTGACGACGACACGGAGAGCGACGACATAGAGACGCGCGTCACTGGCCCGCACGTCGGCCACGACAAACACGGCCATTTTGATCACCGCTACTGGCGGTGTGAACACTGCGGGACCGAAACCACCGACAAAGACGCGCTCGCCCACTGCTGCTAACCACTTTTCTTCTCTGTAAAAATTGCTTCCCGGATACGACCATCCATAGCGGAGGGCACCGAGCAATCATGTGCGTGAAGGAGTGTTGGCGCGAGATCAAGAATCGAGATATCATCGATTGTCCCCGTGGTAAACATCGGCCCAGTTGCGGCAAATAATCCAGACCGCGTATTCACGCCGCGCCACATCTCGTGATCACGTGTAAATATCTCGTCTCCACCAAGTTTATCTGAGATGTGGATATACGGTGCTTTGTCAATAACGATATCAGGCCATTCCTCGGTATATGTGCCGCTATAGACGTTTTCACCGCGGTATACTCCCTGTGTAATTGGATGGCCATCAGGCGTTGTCATACGCTCCAGTTTTGTAATGAGCTCATCACGCAGTGAATCATATTGTGAACCGGTTACATTAAGATAGAGAGGGCCTTGGGCACTTGCGATTGCTGCCGTCTGCTCCCAATTGGCTGTATCAAGTTTGCCACGACCGACATTCCCCTCACTATTTGGAAGTCGATTGATCAGACTATCGGGAACTAACTCTCCAGCGATCGACTGCGGGTCAAACGGGACGTATGAATCGACATTTGCGAGCGTTTCATTGATTCGGTCGGCCGTCACCCCTGCTTGATGGAGAGTACTACTAACGTCAGTATCGAACGAGAGATACCCTTCTTGTTTGAGCCACCGGTTGAGATAGAAGACAGTTTGTATCTCAGCATGGCCATGGTCACTCATGAGAACAAGGTTTGTGTCGTCAGTGAGGAACGACGCGAGATGATCGTCAATCTGCTTCCACGCTCGCAGCGTCCGCTCGTCATCCCAGAAATGATGGTGGAGAACGTTGATATAGAACGACGTTAGTTGCAAAAAGGAAAGATCATGGCTATCAAGCAGATGCTTACCTACCTGAAATTGTGAATCGATCCGATCCAAGATTTCCTCGTAGGCGGCCTCCGTCTCAGATTCCAGGGACCGTCTGATTGTGACGCGGTAATCAAACTCCTCTTGGAGTTCGTCCTCAAGCTCAGTCGGCGCTGTGAATCCGGTCGTGTCTGCGTCTGGCGCTCCCGAAATATATGCTTCTCCAACTGACTTTGGTGGATAAGTAGTTGGGACTCCGAGAACGCCAACCCGTTCCTGTTCAGCGAGTCGGTCCCAGTATTCAGCATGATTATGATACCGTTCCGCTGGGAGGTAGACGCGCTGATTGGCAGTGTCGATATTATACCACCAAAAGATACCAAGCTTCCCGGGATTCTTGCCGGTCGCATAGGCTTTCCAGTTTGGCGAGGTGACTGGCGGTAGCACAGACTGCAACTCGCCTGTGACACCCTGTTCGACGATGCGTTCCAATACTGGAAGTTCGCCTGCTTCAATCCACGGTTCAAGCAGTTCGAATCCGGCTCCGTCAAGGCCGATTACGACAGTTCTGGTCATGGGTGATCACTGAGTATGATTCTGCTGAGTCAAAGTTGAATCGCGCTGTCTCCATAGTTATTCGTCGCCTACTAAGGGACGAATCCAGATTCTTGGTCGTCATCTGTTCTAGAATACGATCTGCCGTTGCATGCGTGATCACACCGCTCTAAGACATCTTCTTCACCTGGCTTACAGATGGAGCGATTCTTATTGTCTTCCATGAGCATCGGCACTATCTCTACGCTCAGGGTGGTGATGGGACGCAGTATCGTGCGCTACGGTAGTAACAGGTATTTCTCACCCTGAGAATGCTGACCGTCGTGTGCTGGAAACACAGTGACTCTGCCTGCCCGAGCGCAAACATATGCAGCCGGTGATGTTAGCACTATATACTAACTAGACACTAAGCACAACGTAAACGAAATGAGCGTCCACGATTCAAACCCTTCAATCACGCCGGAGATTTCTGACAACTGTTCAGAGCGTTCAAATTGTGAAACGACACCGGGGGTCTAAGACCAAGCACGCTCACCGATGAGTTGCATCTGGCAGCCCCGTCGGTGTCTGGTGACTCACACCGGCGTGGACGCGCAGATGCAGACACAGGAATATGAGAAAATACACGTGACCGTGTGCGCTCACTCGAACATGCGATCATCTACTTCATTGCCCTCCGCTGCCGGCTGACGCCGACGGCTCTCCACCTGCCGTTGACGCTGTCATCCATCCACCGTTTTCTATTCGGCCATACTCTACTATATGCAATTGACCGGCAGTGAAGACGTGACTGCCGACAGCTCGCTCAACGCCGTCCCTGCTGATGACCTCCCTGAGAGTAGTGTCAACGACGGTGAGACGAATGTCACTGGCCTATACGTCGGTCGCGACAATGACGAAACAGACCACGCTCACAGGCGACGTACAGACCCGCCTCGTTAACCAGCGCAACACCGACGAGTACGATATCGATATCGGGAGAGCCAACGGCGGTGAGAGCCACCTGCTGAACACCGACGTTGGCGACGACGGGTGGCTCGGCAATCCCTACAAAACGAGTGATGGATACTCGCGAGAAGAAGCAGTTGAGAAGTACCGGGAAGCGTTTCAAAACAGATTCGACGACGATGAGTTCCGAGACGCTGTCGAGGAGCTCCGTGGCAAGACTCTGGCCTGTTGGTGCACTCCGAAAGCGTGCCACGGGGATGTCATCCTCGAATACCTCCGAAGTTAGCATAGTATACTAACCTGCGTGCTCGCCCAAGAGCGACCGAACCGCGAGAAGACGCCTTTTCGACCATCGTCTCGCGAGCGACATCTCGGGCGTCCACGGCGTCAATCGCGTCGGCGACGTCGGCCCGGTATGGCGGTAGGTCTACGTCCCTTCTCGCTATCTTGCTCTGGCGACGGCAGTCTCGGAGATGCTTCCCTACATACTAGGACCTTGTCTCTATCATTTTCACAGACGCGGCTCCTGGAAAGCAACGTCAAGTAATGACAGACGTCCCTTACGTCATCCTCCAATTTGATCTCAAGCGACCGCCACGTCTGTAGCCACACAATCGAGCGCTATCCGACGCACGGCTACGACATCCTCCAGGAGACCGCCAAGATAGCGATGCACTCCTGCTCGGATAACTGAGTCTCACTCGCCTGCTCCCAGTCTGCGTGCGTGAAGATCGTCAGCACACATATTGGACAGAAAGTGCCGAGAGAGTCTCGTTGTTTCTCCTCTCCACGCTTCCTGGTGAGCCTTGAATACCGAGAATTACAACTGTCGTATGCCGAGGATAACCACGACGGTCTCCTGTCCTTGAGGGGACAGAAGGTAGTCTTCGTGGTCGTGGTTGTGCATTCGCCCGAGTGACGTTTACCGACTGGATTGGTTCTCGAGAGCCTCATATGGTTACACTGTTTCTATGATATATAATATATTTTATATAAATATAAAAATATTTATATCTAAAAGAGGTACATTAATGTGCTATGCTCGATGACTTCTCACGACGAAAGTTCGTTCAATGGATAGGTTCTACATCGATTGGAGCAGCACTTGGAATAAGCACGGGATCAGCAACTACTGATATGGCCCCTCAATCCAACGATCTATCCCCGTCCAGTAATCGCCCGACTCGCCTCAGGGCATGCTCGTTCAATATTCGATATGATAATCCTGACGATGAATATTCGTGGGAAGAACGACTGAGTCGCGTTGCTGAGACAATCACCGATATCAATTCAGGTCTTCTCGGCATACAAGAGGCACAACCAAATCAGTACGACGACCTCCGTGAAGAAGTTGATGAATACAATTGGTATGGTGTTGGGAGAGATGATGGCGATCGAGAAGGTGAGATGGTGCCTGTTGCCTGGAATTCCACCCAATTTGAAGCGATTGAACGAGGCGCATTTTGGCTCTTAGAAACACCTAATGAGCCGAGCGTCGGTTGGGATGCTGATCTCCCACGTGTGACGACCTGGGTAAGTCTTCGTCATCGTAAGACCAAAAGACGGCTGTGGTTCTGCAACACCCACTTTTCACATGTCGGAGAAACTGCTCGGATTGAGTCTGCAAAACTCATCCGTAAGCGCGCACGCGATCGCGCAGAAAAGGGTGAAGATGTCGTAATCACAGGCGATTTCAACTCCAAACCAAGTCGGAAACCGTATCAAATCATGACTGGGAAAAATGGTAGTACCGAGGGTTCCTTATTCGATCCTCGGAGAGAAGTTAATACAAATACAGTGTACGGCCCATGGGGAACCTATCATGGGTTCACCCCCACCATTAAGGATCGAATTGACTACATCTTCACGCTTGACACTGCCACCATTGATTGGTATCGAACGCTCGCCGTGCAAGAAGGAAACTATCGATCTGATCATTTACCTGTTATCACAGAGTTCGAATATAGCTCCCGTCATCGGCGCCAAGAGTAGAGCTACTAGCACTATTGTAGCGGTATGCTTTCTTAGATTGCAGCGTTCGTCTCTCAGTCATAGATTTTCGTTCATCCGCGATTTTCCGTCCGGCTTCCAGTACGTCGAGATACTTTGCTTCGACCTGCTGGTATTCGGCGCGCTGCTCGCGAAAGTTCACCAGTGCCGTATTCTGCTCGGAGCGCTCGACAGTCTCGAAGCGTTGGCGGCCTGCGTTCGCTGCTTCTGCCACGAGATCTTCCGTCTCATCATCAACGCCTTCCGTGCTATCATAGTCGCGGACGAGGTTGATCATCCGCGAGACAGACGCCCGCTTGCGGGCGTTCCGCTGGATCAATGATTCTGATTTCGTGCAAATATCTATGCTTATTATAAATGTAAACTAGAATGAGATTGTGGTGATAAAACATATGTACGTGGAGCCTGTGTCTATGCATAGCTATGGAAATACTACATTGGTTACGCGACACCTTTAGTTCAGGAAACCCGCCTCAACAGACGGAACAGCAGGTACGGGCGACCGGTGATATTTTTGAATGTGAAGAATGCGGTACCACCTTTATTTCGAAACCATCTGATTGTTCAAAGTGCGATCAGAGCGAATTCCGAAATCTCGGCAGTTGTTAATCCTGTATCCTTATCGTTCGTTTTCTACTGATACAGTTTCTAACGCGTCGAAACGTTGATCACTGTTCTGTCCGCGTACAGTCCATCCGTCCAGACACGATTCGAGAGCGGATCCAAATGCTGGTGACGCCGACGATGGGCACAAGCGGGTTGACGCTGCCTGCGGATTACGAGCTGGAAATAGACCAGTACTTGACGTGGCCGTTCAACTGGACAGGGCATCCGGCGTCGTCGGTGCCTGCAAGGCTCGTCGAGGACGGGCTTCCGGTCGGGATGCAGGTCGTTGGCCGTCGGTACGAAGACGACACCGTGCTGGCCGCCAGCATCGCCGTCGAACGAGAACGACCGTGGCACGGCATCTACGAGGCCGGGATGTAGCGACAATGACTGGTTCTCGTCTCCCGAACGGACCTGGGTGAACGGCGTTTTCCGAATTTAATTCTATGCTCTATACCAAAGTCGATAAATTACTATATTATCTCGCTCCAACTTATATGTTAGACTATTTACAGACAAATATTAGTCGGATGGTAAGAGATACCATGATATGGTGCTTCCGACGTCACGAGCTGGAAAAATCACGGTCGCTATCCTGGCCGTCTTCACTATCGCGATGAATCCACCGGTGATCGAGATCGTCGACGCCCCGACGACGGTCGTAGGAATCAATGTATTGTACCTCTGGACGGTCTCGTGGGGAATACTCATCACGCTCGTGCTCATCTGGGCTGCCTGGCATGATGCGTTCGCGCTCACGGAGGACCAAGTGCCACCCGAACTCCGCAGCGATGAGGAGGTAGTGACAACGGAGTCCGACTCTCAAGACGCCGTCGCGGAGGGAGGAAGCTGATGGTCTCGCTACAGACGACGGTCGCGCTCGCGACCATCGGCGTCTATCTCGTCGTCATCCTCGCGCTCGGGTACCGCGGGTGGCAGGTCGGCAAGCTCGAAGTCGACGACTGGATGGCGGCCGGTCGAGGCCTCGGAATCGTCGTCCTCCTGTTCACGTTCGCCGCCTCCTATCACTCGGCGTTCGCGTTCCTGGGCATCGGCGGCTTCGTCTACGCGAACGGAATCGGCATCTTCAGCGCCTCGACGTTTTACCTGGTCATCTCGGGCGTGATGCTCTGGGTCGTCGGCTCCCGCGTCTGGTTGCTCGGAAAGAAACACGGCTACCTCACCCCCTCCGACCTCCTCGAAGACTTCTACGAATCCCCGCTACTCGGCAAACTCGTGAGCCTCGCGCTCATCCTCTTCACCTTCCCGTACATCGCGACGCAGTTGATCGGCGGCGGAATCATCTTCGAGACGGCGACCCAGGGCGCGATAAGCTTCGAGATGGGAGCGGCCATCTTCCTGATAGCGGGCGTTATCTACGTCTGGCTCGGCGGGCTCCGCGCCGTCGCGTGGACCGACGCTATCCAGGGCGTGTTCATGTTTGGTGCGATCTGGATCGCTGGCTGGTTCTTCGTCTTCACGGCCTACCAGGGACCGCAGGCGTTCTGGGCGGAGATGGTGCAGTCGTTCAGCGCCTACGTGTCGCTACCCGGACCCGCGGGAGCGATCACCCCGGCGTTCTACGTTTCGTTCGCGGTCATGACCGGAATTGGCGTGTCGATGACGCCCCACATCTTCCTGCGATACGTCTCTGCGCGCTCGCCGCGCGTCCTCAAGTGGGTCGCGGCGTTCGGGACGGGATACCTCATCCTATTCTATCTGCCGGTGGCCTTCCTCGGGCTGGGTGCGGTCCAGGCGTTCCCCGACCTCGCGCGACCGGATTCCGCGATTCCGACCGTGCTCTATGAGTTCACCCCGATATGGTTCGCCTCGATCATCGTCGCCGGAGCCGTCGCGGCCGCGATGAGCACTGCCGACTCCCAGCTTCACGCCGTGTCGGCGCTCCTCACCCGGGACTGGTACCAGGACTACGCCGACGAGGACGTGGACGAACAGACCGTCACTCGCGTCGCGCAGTACACGATTCCCGTTCTCGGTCTCCTCTCGTACATCATTGCGATCCAGCAGTTCGAGTTCATCCTGCTGTTGACGGCGCTCAGCTTTTACGGGGCCGCCCAGCAGCTCCCGCTCCTCTTGGGAGCGCTGTTCTGGCCGCGCTCGTCGCGAGAGGGCGCTCTCGCCGGATTCACCCTGGGAGTCCTCGTCACGGCAGCGATCGAGTTCGGGGTCGTCTCTCTGCCGAGCGTGTTCCCCGGGTTCGTGAGCGGGTTCTACGGCCTGATCGTGAACTCAATCGTCTTCGTCGCCGTCAGTTACGTCGTCGGTGGCGTCTCGGACGAGTCGCTCGAAGACACGCAGGGGTACATCGACTACGCGACGTCGCAAGCGTGGCAGACAAGCGAACAACACATCGCAGGTGATGACGATTGACGACCGCTGTCACTATATATTGCGAGCAAGCATGATGCTGTTACTACCGGGACGGCAGACGCTCGGGGGCGGTCGGTCAGGTCGATTGCTCGCTCGAGGCCGTCGTTCCACGAGGCGACGAACAACCGGCGAGGATGATTCCATACGACATACATGAACGACGAGAACACTGGCGCTGAGACTGACGAAGACGCGCTTCGCGTCGGCGTCGACATCGGAGGAACCTTCACTGACATCGTTACCGTTCAGAACGGTACCGTTCGAGTCAGCAAAACGTCGTCCACTCCCGACGCCCCGGAACGGGGAGTGCTCGACGGGCTCGAGAAGGCAAGCGAGCGCGAAGAGTGGGCGTTCGAGTCGATCGGATTCCTCGGCCACGGGACGACGGTCGCGACGAACGCGGTGCTCGAAGGAGAGTGGGCAGACACCGCGCTCGTGACGACCGAGGGATTCCGAGACGTCGTCGAAATCGGCCGTCAAAACCGGCCGGATATCTACGACTTCCAGACTGAGAAGCCGGCCCAGATCGTCCCGCGCGACCGTCGGTTCGAAGTGACGGAGCGTCTCGACGAGCGAGGGGCCGTCCTCACGGACCTCGACGAGGAGAGCATCAGAGCAGTCGCTGACCAACTGCGGCGCGTCGAAACTGAGAGCGTGGCGATCAGCCTGCTCTATGCCTTCGAGAACGACGACCACGAACGACGGGTTCGCGACGTCTTGCAGAGCGAGGGCGTCGACGCCTCGTACTCGCTGTCGAGCGACGTCCTCCCCGAGATCCGCGAGTACGAGCGGACGCTGGCGACCGCTATGAACGCCGCTCTCAAGCCCGTGATGGACCAGTACATCGGCAATCTCGGCGCGGAAATCGGAGAGCGGGGCGTCGATACCGACCTCAAGATCATGCAATCGAACGGCGGCATCATCGCAGCTGACGTCGCCCGCGAGCAGCCGGTGCGGACGCTGCTCTCGGGTCCCGCCGCCGGCGTCCAGGGCGCGACCGCTATCGCGGAGCGCTGTGACATCGGCGACGTGATCACGATGGACATGGGCGGCACCTCCTGTGACGTTTCGCTCGTCGAGGACGGAACGCCGATCATCTCGACCGACGTCGAGATCGGGGAGTACCCGGTCGGCGTGCCGATGGTCGACGTCCACACGATCGGGTCGGGCGGGGGGTCGATCGCCTGGATCGACAAAGGGGACGCTCTCCGGGTCGGCCCCCAGTCGGCGGGTGCGGACCCGGGCCCGATCTGCTACGGACGGGGCGGGACCGACCCGACCATCACCGACGCTCAGCTCCTGCTCGGGCGATTGAACCCCGACAAATTCCTCTCGGGCGAACTCGACGTCGAAGTCGACGACGTGCACCGGATCGTCGAACGGGAGATAGCGGAGCCGCTCGGACAGTCCGTCGAGGAGGCGGCACAGGGAATCGTCGACGTCGCGAACGCGAACATCCAGCGGGCGCTGCGGGTCGTCAGCGTCGAGCGCGGCCACGATCCCCGCGAGTTCGGCCTCGTCGCCTTCGGCGGCGCGGGCCCACTCCACGCCTGCGAAATCGCCCGAGATCTCGAAATCCCACGGGTGATCGTCCCCCGGACCGCGGGCGTCCTCTCCGCGCTCGGACTGCTGACGAGCGACATGATCTACGACTACAGCACTTCGCGGGTGCGTCGTCTCTCGGCGGTCGACCCCGCCGAACTGGCGGAGACGTTCGCGGGCTTCGAACAGGAGGGACGAGGCCGGCTAGACGAGGCGGCAGTCCCCGACGACCAGATGCGTTTCGAGCGGTCGCTCGACCTGCGCTACGTCGGCCAGTCGTTCGAGCTATCGGTTCCCATACCGGAGGGCGACCTCAACGAGGAGAGCATCGAAACCATCGAAGAGCGATTCCACGAGCGCCACGAGCAGCGCTACGGACACGCGTATCCGGAAGAGCCAATCGAGCTTGTGACGATTCGCCTCCGCTCGCGAGGAGTCATCGAACCGCCCGCGCTCACTGCCGACCGCGCGAGCGGCAGCGCAGACGACGCACTGCACGAGACGCGAGATGTCGTCTTCGACGGCGAATCCATCGAGACGAGCATCTACAACGGCACTCGCTTGCCGCCAGACAGCGAGTTCGACGGCCCGGCCATCGTCGAGGGAGCCGAAAGCACGACCGTCGTCCCACCGGAGCAACGAGCCCGCGTCGACGAGTACGGCAACCTGATCGTGGAGGTGTTCCCCGATGACTGATAACGACACAGACGTCAGTTCGACAACCGACGACCGCGATATCGACTCGGCCTCCCTCGAGATCATCCGCAACGCGTGTGCGGCGATCGCCGAGGAGATGAACGCCAACCTGATCCGGACCGGATACTCGCCGAACATCAAGGAGCGCAGGGACTGTTCGTGTGCGCTGTTCGACGCAGACGGCGAGATGATCAGCCAGGCCGAGAACATGCCCGTTCACCTTGGGGCGATGCCCTTCTCGGTCGCGGCGGCGATCGACCAGTTCCCGCCCGAGACGCTCGAACCGGGTGACGGGGTGCTTCTGAACGACCCCTTCCGTGGTGGGGCTCACCTGCCGGATCTCACGCTCGTCACGCCGGTGTTCGTCGACGGCGACGTCGTGGCGTACGCCGCCAACCGCGCCCATCACGCTGACGTTGGCGGGTCGAGCGCCGGCAGCGTCGCGGCGGACTCGACGGAGATATATCAGGAGGGCATTCGGATTCCGCCAGTGAAGCTCTACGAGGGCGGCGAGGTGAACGAGACAGCGATGGACTTCATTCTCGCGAACGTCCGAACGCCGGACGAACGTCAGGGCGATCTCCGCGCGCAAGAGGCGGCGAACCAGACCGGTCGACAGCGATTTCAGGATCTCGCAGAGAAGTACGGTGCCGAGTACCTCGGTACGGCGCTCGAAGAGATCAAGGACTACTCCGAGCGCCGAATGCGAGCGGAGATCGACTCGTTACCCGACGGAACGTACCGGTTCGAGGACGTCATCGACGACGACGGCCGGGGCAACGAGGACCTCCCGGTCGTCGCCGCGGTGACCGTCGACGGCGACTCCATTGTTGTCGACTTCGACGGCACGGCGGCTCAGACCGAGGGGCCGGTCAACGCGGTCTTCGCCGTGACGGCGTCGGCAACGTACTACGCGGTGCGCTGCGTGACCGACCCGGACATCCCGCCGAACCACGGCTGCTATCGACCGATCGACATCAACGCACCCGAAGGGACCATCGTCGACCCGACGCCGCCAGCGGCGGTCGTCGGCGGCAATCTGGAGACGTCCCAGCGCGTCACCGACGTCGTGCTCGGCGCGCTCGCGGAGGCGACGCCCGACCACGTGCTCGCCGGGAGTCAAGGGACGATGAACAACGTCACGTTCGGCGGCACCGACCCGCGAGACGATGCGCCGTACGCCTTCTACGAGACGCAGGGTGGCGGGTTCGGCGGGCGCGCCGGGAAAGACGGGCTCGACGGCGTCCACGTCCACATGAGCAACACAATGAACACGCCGGTCGAGGTTCTGGAGACCGCCTACCCGCTGCGGGTGACTCGCTACGAGTTCCGAGAAGACTCGGGCGGCGCGGGCGAATACCGGGGCGGCCTCGGCTTGCGGCGGGACATCGGCGTGCGCGGTCACCGGGCCACGTTCAGCCTCCTCGCCGACCGTCGTCGGCACGCCCCGTACGGGCTTGCTGGCGGTCTTGACGGAGCGCCCGGTGCTGCGTACCTCCTCGAAAACGCCCTCGATGAAGGGGCGGACGCCGACGCGGACGACGGCGAGCAGCTGGCCGGGAAGGTCGTTCGCGAACTCGACCCAGGGACGGTCGTCAGCATTCGCACGCCCGGCGCCGGCGGCTACGGTAACCCCGCCGACCGCGACCCGGCGGCGATTCGACGAGACGTCGAACTCGGGAAGATGTCGCGCGAGGCGGCGCGCGCGGTGTATGGGGACAACGCTCTCGACGGCGACGACGGCAGCGATGACGACGCGACCGACGGTCGTTCGTCCGACCGGTAAGCGGCGATGAGTGCGCCCACCGAAGCTTCGACACCGAAAGCACTCAACGTCATCCCGTTCGTCGCGGTGACGAGCGTCGGATACGTGCTGTTCGCTCCGGCCGCGATTCCCGACGTGCTCACTGACCGGTTCGATATCGGCTACACGGCGTTCGGTCTATTGACGAGCGTGCCGCTCCTGTCGGTCGTCGTCGCGCAAGCGCCGAGTAGCTACCTCACGGCCAGGTACTCGACGACTCGGATTCTGCTCGTAGCCACGGTAGTAGACACGGTGGTAGCGCTCACACTCGATTTCGCTCGCACCTTTCTCGCCCTGCTCGCCCTCCGGACCGTCTGGGGCCTCGCGGGCGGCGTCATACTCACCGTCGGTGCGACACACATCGCCAGACTGCATCGGAATTCGAAGGCGACACGCCAGCAGGGGTTCTACGGCGGTGCGTTGACGCTCGGCGGAGCGATTGCCTTTCTCGCGGCACCACTGCTTCTCGAAGCCGTCGGGGCGGCCGGCCTTCACGGCCCCGGCGCGCTCCTGGGAGCGTTCGCGAGTGCCATCTGTTGGCAGCATCGAGACGAACGCAGTACCCACCCTGGCTGTTCTCGCCCGGACGCCGAGAGGACCGAGAGCGCCGAGACGGCGTCCACGCGTGACCGACGCGATCCGTCCGATTCCACGGCGCGTGACCGGACGAACGGCGAGTCGTCGAGCGTTCGCCATCTCCTCACCCATCCCGTCGTGATAGTCGCCGCATTCTGCTACGTCGCATCACTCGGATCGTACGTGACCCTGTCGACGTTCGTCACTGCGTACTTCGACGCGCTCGACGTGACCGGGCCGCTGAACGCCGCCGTGTTGCTCGTTGCCACTGCCGGCCGGGCAGCCGGCGGCGTCGTCGCCGGCCGATGGGACGTCCGTGACTGGACGTCGATCGTTGTGGCGACGACGGCAGCGGTGGTGGGGTTCTTCGTTTTGGCGTTCGCTCATTCACGAATCGTACTCGCACTCTTCCCGCTCGTTGCGATGCTCGCTGTCTCGCTTCCGTTCGGCGCTATCTACGGGGTCGCAGCCAACTCGACGGTCAGCGAGGGCGCAGCGCTCGCGGTCGTTATCGCTGCCGGCAATCTCGCCGCGCTCCTGTTGCCGACCGTTACCGGCGCAATACGTGATGCGACGGGCGACTACAGCGGCGCCTTCGTCGTGCTAGGAGCCATCAACGCTGTTGCGGCCGCCGGAGTAGTCGCGCTGCAGCGGTCGTCCGGCCCTCGTTCGAACGCCGGTTGACAGGTCTTCGAGTCGATCGGCCACGACGGTAGCCCCGGGACGGCAAGCGACTCGCAGATGGGATTCGTATTCCGGAGTCGTCACGTCGGCGAACAGCGTAGACCTGAACTCTCGAGACAGGGAAAACAGATACGCTCATAGGAAGCACGTTGTTGGTAAGTCAGAGGATGGTTCGAACAATTTCTTTGAGAGCGTCTTGACCGGGTTTGCGGAAGATTCGGCGACGAACAACGAGTTTCGGACGGTGAGTATGGACGAGTGTGAGCCGTATCTGTTCAGCGGTTATGGCTTCATCACCTTGAACGTCGAATGTACTCTTGCGCCTGAGACTGTCCTTGCTATTCAGGTCGGTAATCGGTCAGCCGATTCTTTCCTTCGACTTCATAGATATGTCCTCGATAGCCAATGTATACTCAGATCAGCCAGTATGCTTTTAAAGCCGAATTTCAATATATAATTGTATGCTTGAGGATACTCAGGAACGAGCGAAGCAACGTGCTCAGTCCCACATAGATGAGGCGAAAGATGAACTTGGAAGGCAGATGTTTGATATTTTGGAAGAGCACTTTCCGGAGCAGACAAAAGCTCAACAGCGAGAGGATCGCCTACAGATGTTCGTCGTTGGTGTCGCTGTCGGTATTCTCGCTCATTACCTCTTCAATCGGTGATCTAATTCTATCAGTTTCTATATAATTTTAGAACAGAACCGATAGTATCCCCCCGGTGCGGTTTCAATATTGGCTATTGAAGCAAACTGAAGTAAAGACGCTCTTGGGTAGTCTAGCGGAATACATTGACGGCGATGCAATCGACGAGGCCGTGAATCGGTGCCCCAGTAAGATTGAGTGAGCGGAGGAACCCGTAGGTACAAGCGGCCTGCTCCAAGCCCGAGTGTTCTGCGCAAAGTATGGATATGCGCAGCGCTTAGAGGGTGTATGAGTGGAAGTCGTCGGTTCGACGTTGAAGAGCATCTTTCCGAAGAGGAGCTTGATACAGCGATCAATGAGGCACAGAAGGCGGACGAGACCCGGCTCGTCCGCCGTCTCTGTTTCGTGAAGAACCTATACGCTGGCGATCTTCTCGAAGAGGCCGCTAAACGTGTCGGAGTTTCTCAGGCAAACAGCAGCCGGTGGGCACACGCCTGGAACGACGACGGTGTCGATGGGTTACGTCCGAGCTTCGGGGGCGGTCGGCCCCCGAAGCTCACTCCCGAACAGTTCGACGAACTCTGTGACATCCTCGAAGAGGAACAGCCTTGGACGCTACAGGAGATTCACACTCATCAAGGAGCGGTACGGTGTGACGTACGATTCGGCTCACTTGAGTCGAAAACTCCGAGCCGCAGGGATGGTCTATGCGAAGCCGCGTCCAATGGATCCCCGGCGAGCCGAGAACGCTGATGAGATTCTCGCCGAGCGCCTCGTCCAGGCGCTCGGCGAGGACGATGCCGACCAAGAGGAGAAGGAGGAGGTGGATGAACCAGTTGTACTGGGATTTTTCGATGAGTCGTGGCCGCAGCCGTTCGATAACTCACAACGAATGTGGTCGTTTGATCGGACTGTGAAGATCGAAAACCGCTGGTAACAGCCCCATGGCGATCGATTGGCTTCTACGCGTTGATCGGCCAAAGTACGATCACGTTCGAGGGTGTCATAGAACTCTTCTCACACCGTGATGATCGTGCTCCCCGGATTGTCTCCGCGTTCGTAGTTGGTGATTGCGATGACGAGGCGGAGGCACAGAGCAAGGAACACCTGCGCTCGTGCATGGACGCGGCCTCGGGCGAACGCACGCCCGAGGCCGCAGTCCTTGACTGATTCGTTGGTTCGTTCAACTCCTGTCCGGCGGTTGTACGTCTCGTCTAGCGTCGATTGCTTCAACTGAACGTCTTCGCTGTGTTCGGTGATGCGGTCTTCGACCCTGTACTGGATATCGAGCGGATCGTCAGTGTTTCGCGCATTGTACGGAACGACTGGCACGACCCCTGCAGCCAGCAGGTGGTCTGCCAGTCGAGCGTGTCGTAGGCACTGTCACCGACCATCCACATCGGCTTGGCGACGGCGAGCGCGTCACGCGTGACGCGCATCGCCGTCTCTTCTGACGCTTGCTTGCTCTCGGTGAATTCGGCTGCAATCGGGATCTTTTGCCCGGTCGAGACGATCGTGCACCCATAGCCGTGGTAGTACTCTTCGGCGGTTGGATCGTAGCACTTCGAAGCGTCTTGATCGGCAGGCATCGCTCTCACGTCGGTTGAATCGATGCAGTAGGTCAAGTCGAGCAGGCCGCCCGTCGCGGCCTGCTCGACGAGTCGGTCGAAGACTTCGTCAACGACATGTTCAAGACCGGTGAGAAAGCGATCGACCGCCGTCGAGAGACGCGGTCGATCGAACCCACAGCTAAGCCAGACAACCGTGTTCTGAAGCTCTCGTTCAACAGGACGGATGCCGTAGATATCGTGGTAGTAGCAATGGAGGAAGCCACGCATCATCTCTGGTGGTTCGTGGTCTCGTGTTCGCCCCGTCTCCGCCGGGCGAACACGTCGAACTCTTCGAGAAACTCGAAGGAGAGATGCTCAAACAACGCTAGTGTTTTGGTTTCCGCGACATTGAAGAACGACTCTATCGAAGGAGCATCTTGCAGGATCGCTGAACTTATTCCACCTCAGCGTTCACCCTGCTCTTTGGTGTGCTAACTGTTCTATGACACCCTCTCACGTTCAGCAATCGAGTGACCAAAGAAAGTATCTGTGAAGCGTTAGTGGAGATTCGCGAGCAGAATCCGCCCGACCGGATTCTGCTCGTTGCAGACAACGATAGCACTCACCATGCACTTCTCACTCAAGAACGTGCCGACGAACTCGACAATAGTGCTTAGGGGAAGTTATGAAGATAGGATCTGTTGTAAGAGTATGTCTGGAGATCGCCGTAAAGAGATCGTCCGTTACCTCAGTGAGGACGATCTCAATCGACTCCTTGCAGAGTCTACCAATGAGAAGCTCACTGAGTGGCTGATTTTCCTCAAACGTATCTACAAAGGCGCGACTTTGGAGGACGCTGCCGACATCGTCGGCAGCGTCCTCCGCCACAGGAACGCGCTGGGCTCGCCGATGGAACAAGGGGGGGGGTCTCGGTCTTTTGATGCCGAACTTGGGGGCCTACCGCCCCCGAAGCTCGACGAGGAACAACGAGAATACCTTCTCGAACTGCTTCGCGACGGCCAACCGTGGAAGAAACAAGAGATACAGCATCTCATCAACGAAGAATTCGACGTTGAATTTCATCCGGTCTACCTGAGTACCTTCCTCGAAAAGCTCGGTCTCTCCTACGCAATTCCGCGGACTAAGCGTCCATCACGGCCAGAGAACGCCGAAGAGATTCTCGACGAACGCGTCGCCGACGCGTTCGTCGAGGAGCCTGACGACACTCCGCACAACAAACGCGACGGAGACGACGAGGAAGGTTGGGTTGTTGACGAGGAAATCCGTACGGACGGCGGAACCGTCCTTGGATTTCTCGACACATCTCATCTACAACCGTGGGATAACTCACAGCGGCTCTACACTGTGGATGATCCGCACATCACCCGACCGCTGGTTTGTCTAACTTCACCAGCAGTCGGGTTCTATGCAGTCTCCGGTGAGAGTGTCCTCCAGTTTCCGAGCAATCAAGAGAAAGAGCGGATTTGCGAGTGTCTCGAAGGAGTCCGCGAGCAGAATTCGGGCGCCCGGATTCTGCTCATCTTGGACAGCTTCTCGTCGCACGTGTGCGAGTACACGCGCAAGCGAGCACACCAACTTGGGATTGATTTGGTGTTTCTGCCGGTTGGCTCTCCCGACCTCAATCCAATCGAACAGGTCTGGAAGAGCCTCAAATGGGAAGCCTCGCCGTTGATTGTAGAGAGCGCGGCAGAATACCGCGCTCTCCTCACCAAGCTCTTTGAGCAACTCACTACCAAGCTGAGCTTCGCAGCCTCTTGGATCGACAATCACCTCGGCAAATATCTTCAAAAGTTACGCTAGGCACTAACGGTCAAGAACGGCAGCGAGGGCAGGAAACGCTGTCACGCCAGCGGACCTGTTCCAGCAGGTCCGCTGCGAGCGATTCCGAGCTAAACACATTGAGCGGAATCATTCGTGTCGGACACCGCTAACGCAGTGTCCTTGCCCTCTTCGATTCGACAGCAGCAGCTGAACTGAATCAACAATCTCCTACAGAAGAGCGCCGAGGATATTGGGCATCTCACTCAGCAAATCAAGTACGACGCGGTAGAA
Organism: Halomicrococcus pelagicus; assembly: GCF_050954125.1. Lineage (NCBI taxonomy): Archaea > Methanobacteriati > Methanobacteriota > Halobacteria > Halobacteriales > Haladaptataceae > Halomicrococcus > Halomicrococcus pelagicus. Next base: position 70,016 of record NZ_JBPBWC010000016.1, read on the forward strand.
TTTCTCCAAATAGACACGGAGACAATGGAGTGAAACCACAGCATAGTCGGCGAATCCGCCACCACCGTCCGGGGCGGCGGATTCGCCTCGGCCACCAACAGCATTTTGAGCTAACGTCACAGCCTTCATCGTGAAGCGGGACGTTTTCGACATGGACATCGACAGCCTCCCGCTTCAACTCCTTTGATCTAGCGACTCAGCCCAATACAGTCTAGTGATTTACCAGAGGCCACTTGCTTTATTATTCCCGGATATAAAAGCGGATTCCATGTCCGACGATAACCTGGATCGCGGTCTCGGGCTTCCTGCGACCATCGCCATCTCTATGGGGTCGATGATCGGAAGCGGAATCTTCATTCTTCCTGGAGTGGCGTATCTGGAGGCTGGAGAGAGCGCCAGTGTGGTGTTAGCGTTCCTGCTGGGCGGCATATTGACCATACCGGCGGCGCTAAGCGCGGCAGAACTGGCAACGGCGATTCCGGAGTCCGGGGGCAGTTATACCTACATCCAGCGTGGGATGGGACCGGTCATGGGGACTATCGCCGGCGTTGGGAACTGGATGGTGTTGAATTTCAAGACGGCACTGGCCCTGATCGGCGGACTGCCCTACCTCGTCTACCTCTTTCCGCGAGTCAAGGAATTCGGTCTGTCGCTCGGCCCGGTAGATCTTCCAGCTGTCGTGGTGTTGTCAGTAGTATTGATTGTCGTTTTCACGTTCGTAAACGTGGCGAGTTCAGATGGCGCAGGCCAGGCCCAGAACATAATCGTAGTAGTGATGATGGCGGTGTTAGGGCTGGTGATTCTAGTGAGCCTCCCGGATGTGGCCAGGTCGGATCCGACTAGAGTTGTTGACATCCAGTCCGGCGGCTTCCTCTCGGCAACATCGCTGGTGTTCGTTGCGTACGCTGGTGTTATCAAAGTAACTAGCGTCGCTGAAGAGATCCAAAACCCCGACCGCAACATCCCTCTGGGGATCATTATTTCTCTTGCCGTTACGACCATCGTGTACATTGCCATCACCCACATTGCTGTCGTCACCGTCGATATTAGCGGACTGGTCGAGAACGCCATCCCGGTGAGTCAGGGAGGGCTGAAATCGGACGGCGAGGGCGCGATCATCGCCATCGCCGCCGAGAATATCATCGGCACTCCCGGAGCGATCCTAATCGTTGCCGCCGCGCTCCTCGCGCTGGCCTCGACGGCGAACTCTGGCATTCTCTCCGCTTCCCGATATCCGTTCGCGATGGCCCGGGACGGCCTCGCTAACCGCGAGTTCGCTATCGTAAATTCAGCGACCGGTACCCCCGTTGTTTCCGTGCTTGCTACCGGCGGTGCGGTGGTGTCCATGGTGGTGTTCCTGCCCATCGACAGCGTAGCCCGGTTCGGCGCTGCCTTCCAGATCATTGTCTTCATACTCGTTAGCGGTGCCGTCATCGGCTTCCGAGAGGCAAACCCTGATGAATACTCCCCTTCGTATCTCGCCCCTGCATATCCCTACCTCCAGTTATTCGGTGTCGTCAGCGGCGTCGTCCTCCTCACACTACTGAGCACCCTCGCATTCGTTGGCACTGTCACTATTACAGCCCTCTCAATCGTGTACTACTACGTGTTCGCTCAGCTGCACTCCTCGACGGAAGGCATGGTGAAAACCGAGCTCCGAGAAGAACTCGTTGACACTGCCGAGAACCAGACACGGTCTCTCCTCAACCGTGAAGGTGAGTACCGTATCCTGATCGCGCTCTGGAACCCAGGCGATGTTAGCGACCGCAGCAGCGAAAAAGATGATCTTCTGGACATTGTCTCTACACTCGACAGTCACGGCCTCGACCTCAGTATCGACGTGGTCGAATTCGAGCAAGCCCGCAAGGCAACGTTTGACGAGGAACACCCTGATATCAACGCCGATGATCCGCCGTGGGTCGAAGTGTACGAGGACGTCTCTTACCGCCACGTCAGCACCCGCAATATACGGGAGTCTATTGTCGAATACGCCACATATAACGGCATAGACATGGTTGCCCACGCATTTGCCCCCAACACAGGACGGATCGGTTTTGTCGACGGCGACTTGGGGTGGGCCCTCGAAAACACCCACTGTGATAGCGTCGTCCTCACCGGTAGCTCCCCCGACACGGTAGAAAAGGTCACTCTTGTATCGAACGGCCCGACATTCCTCCCTACCGAATTGCTCCTCGCCGACGCCCTCACAACCGCCCACACGGCCCATCTTGAAATTATTCACCTCGTTGCGGAGGACGCTTCTGCGGAACACAGTCGCGCGGAGTCGTATCTCGACGCAGTCCGTGAGGAGTTGATCTCCCCTACGACGACGCAAATTGTCGAGACTGCCGACCCGACGACAGAAGCCGCCCGCCTCAGTCGGGACGCCGACATCATGCTGACGGAGTTGGATATTAGTACCGTCTGGCGGCGACTCCGGCCTGTTCCCACGGTCGCTGCCGGACTCAACGGCGCTGGTCCTGCCGTGTTTGTCTACTCCGATAACCCCCTCAATTACCAGACGATTTACAAGCGGATCCTGATGAAGTACGTCTTCCGCGGCCTCCGCTGATCATCGCGCGGTGATGGAATGTGGTAGCATTTTCCGCCCTCCAAAACAAGTCAAGTATGGTCCTTTTGGAGTAGTCAAAGTACATCTAGTGTTTTCACATTGGAAGATATGCGCACTGTTTTCAGCACGCGGTTCGCGTCACCTGTTGTATACTTTAACAAAGGGCACCATTCAGGTGTGTTAACCGCCGTATCGAACGCGTATTTGGATGTTCACGCATTTCCGTTTCGAAGTTATCTGGACCGCCTTCGCGGAGCCAGACCAACGGAATCATCGCCTGTCCGCCAAGGGGCACAACACGTTCGAGTTCGAAATCGTCAGAGAGCACACGTCCGAACTCGAATTGCTCCGATTGAATGCTAATATCCGCGATTGTGGAGTGTTCTGCGGCGTCAACTGCCATATTGGTGCGCCAACATTAAGCTACTTACGGCACTGTCTAGTTGAGAACCTCCTCAACTGGCGTTCGTCCATCTAACGCTTGGTTTGGTCGATCGTGGTTGTAGTGGTGTCTGAACCGCTCTCTTCGGTTTCTCACACCACATCCAACAGCACCGCTACCGCAGACAATCGATCGCATCCGTGCTTTCCTCGTTGTTCTTTCGATGAAAATTTCCCGGGATTGTAGTATCACTCATCACCGACTGGCAGCAGGATACGCTTTGACCAACCCCTCGTTCCGTGGCAACGTAGTACTATTCACCGACCACGGTTGACCATCATCCGACGACCCCACTCGGCGAGACACTACTAACTATAGTCTCGCGAGCGTCATCGCGGACGTTTAAGATATCAATCGCGTCGGCGACGTTAGCCCGGTACGGCGTTCGGTCCGCATCCCTTCTCGCCATCTTGCTCTGGCGACGGCGAACTTGGAGACGCGTCTGTTTCTGGTCGCGTTCTCGCTTTGCCTCGCGCTTGCCGCCTACCCAAGCCCGGAGCGCCGCCTTCCACTCGACGTGATCATTGGCGTAGTCCGGCTAGAGCACCTTTACTCATCTTTACCGCTGTCTCGTGAACCTGTTGAGAAGGTCGGTTACAACATTGTAATAACGGGGGTCGACGCCGTCGACCCCCTCTCGTTTCGCAGAAACGACGCAGAAAAGGACGCACCCCACAGTAATCGTATCAACGTTACCACCGTGGTTCACCGGGAATGCGGTGTGGATCTCGTGCGGTGGTGTCGCCGCAGACGGGGGTTCGGGAATCCCCGTGATTACACTGTTGTAACGCTCCCTCTCGTGGTTAGTTTCCTCCCGTGTTGGCGTTGTGTGCTCGCATCCAGCCGACAAGATCGGGATCAGTGAACGAGATCTCGATATGCCGGCCGCCGACACCGAGTGCGTCGTCCGCTGACAGCGTCCGACTCTCTTTGTAGGGTCACGCCAGGGACGCGGTCGGCCATTTCCTCCATGACGCGATAGCCGTCGTTCTTGGACGCACACCAGCGGGCGGCGACCGTCCGATAGTCCAGCCGCGCTATCATCGTGTCGTCTCCTCTGCAATCTTCGTCTCGGCTTCAGGAGTGCGTCGATAAACTTGAAATGGAGAACGAGGAGTTGCGCGCAAAGCTTGACAAGGAAGTCGAACAGAACGAGCTCGTTCGTACCTAGCTCTCACATCATGAACGTTCTTACGAGGTCGAAAATCCGCCTACTGCTCGGTTCAATGCAGAAAACTTGGAAGTAGAGACAACCCCTCTCTAACCGTATGGTTAGTCTATTGGGGAAAGAATCATCACCCCTACCTATGACAATCTCTGCATGTCTTCGAATCGGCTCCGTAGTATCGTTCCGATGTTTGGTGGCGGAACGCAGTATATTGAAACGCTAGACGCGATTCTTGATTTCGTTGAGGCGCATCAGCCGACGTCGGATGAACTCGTTGGCTGGCACCGGGGATCATTCCCAAACGTGTCGAGTCGAGACTCGATTATGCGACGGGCGAGTTATCTCCAGCAGGTCGGATTCCTCCACCAGGCAAACGACCATTGGGAACTCGGTGACGCTGGTCGGGAGTACATTGAGCAAGGTGACATGGCGACGCTGCTCCGGATCATGTGTGATCGGAACGTCGGGCTACGGAGTCTCTTGTATGCGCTGGTTGCTGGTCCGATGACGCTTGCAGAGGTGAGTGACCAGCAACTCGACACACATCCGGAGTTAGGGTGGAGTCGCGGAGAGACTGACATGGCGACACAGCGAGTGAATTGGCTGCGGAGCATGGGGCTCGTCGAGAAGCGCGGTAACGAGTACGCGTTAACGGAGGATGGCCTGCAGTTTACGGAGAGTGCTGTGGAAGAGTGGGCTGACTCGGACTGGACACCGTCGGTGAACGATGCTGGGATGAGTGCTGGGACGTACGAAGCGACTGTCCACGCCCGCACGGTCGATCCGGAGTTCCGTGCAACGGTACTGTCCCGTCATAACCGAACGTGCCCGATTTCTGGGGTGGATCATCCCGGCCTATTGGACGTGGCGCATATTCTGTCGTGGAGCGACTATCCAGACCACAGGGCAGATCTCTCGAACGTATTGGCCCTCAGCAAGACACATCACGCGGCTTTCGACCGGGAGCTATTCACGATTGATCGAGACTACCGGCTGCGCGTAAATCCTGAGTTCGAGACTGAGAGTGACGTGTTACAGCGGACGATCATCGACCGTGACGGGGAGCGAATCTCGATCCCGGAGGAGAGCCTGAAGCCACAGTACGTAACTCAACACAATGCCCCACTTGAGTGGGTGTGAAAGTCATCGATAGAACCCGATTGTTCAATCAGCGGAGGGATAGCTGCTCTAACCGAGTAACGGGAAAGATGGGAGGAGGGTTTGTGGTCAAAGGTGATCGTTGTATCAGGCGAGTGTTTCGCCATATTGGAGTCCATCGGTCGGTGTTTCGATTGTAATAGTGGCGTTAGCGTCAGTGAGCAGTGGGAGGAGTTCATCGTAGTAATCGCGGCCGGCGTGGAACACGAGCCGTGTTTCGTCTGTGAGCAACCTGTTGTCGCGGAGTTGTGTGGAGACCGTGTGGGACCAGTCTCGTTTCCGTTTGACTGACGCACCGCTCAGTGTTTCGTCGTATGGATCGATAGGTTCGCCATCAGGTTCAAGTAAGCCATGTTTTGCCGAGAGGATGTACCAGTCATCGTGGCCTCGGGCGATTCGCTTGATTCGGCTGGCCATACAGACCCTAGGTGGGCCAGCGGTCCCTGTGTTGCGCCCTCACCACAGCCACAGCGGCCAACCCGAAATTCAGTAGTTACATCGTGACTTCTCTCTCCGACTCACCTGCCTCGAAGGAAATGACCGTTCGTTCGTTCGCCGTCGCCAGTGTGACCTCAACAGGGTGGGACGAGTCAACGGCCACGCGAATCGCCTGTGAGGGATCGATTCCGGCATCTTCGACCCACACCGTCAGCTCGGAGACACTGTCCAGCGTCAGGTCAAGCGCGTTCTCCGCAGGTGGGTTCGAAATTGGGTCCTTCCACGTAGTGCCACGCTTGACGTGCGGTGTCGGTTCGGTCCCCTCGCGTTCGTAGTCCGCTTCGACCGGTGGGGCCTCACCGAACGCACGCGACCGAGCGTCGACGCGGCCCGACTCCGCATCGGCGGCGACCGTCGCGTCCGACACCCAGTACGCCCCATCGTGGACGAGTCCGAACTGTTCGGCATCGTACTTGGGAACCAACGAGTAGACGACACGCGGTGGGTGCATCGGAACGGTGGCGTTCCCGAGGAAGTCACGGGCCGGCCCCCACTCGTCGCGGAAGGCGAAGGTGAAGTGGTCGTACTCGGGGAACACGTCGAGTTCGTGGCGATAACCGAGTTCCCGCAGTCGCTCCGCTGTCGCCGTGTACACCGGCGCGGGAACGAGCTTGTCAGCTCCTCCGTTCCACATGCGAAGCGGGAGATTGCGGAATCCATCGAGGTACTTGGGCGTACTTCCCTCATACGATTCGGCTTCGAAGGCACCACCAGAGACGGCGAACGCTCGTGCGAACAGACCCGGGTACTGCCCGCCGAGCCGGAACGTCCCGAACGCACCCATCGAGTACCCACCGAGGGTCACCTGGTCGGAATTGATCGCGTACCGTGAGCGGACGTCGCCCCACGCCTCGAAGACGTCGAGCTCTGCCTCGTTCAGGTACCACCCTGCTGGCCCCCTCCCGTGTGGGGTGAGGATGAAGGAATCACGCTGTTCACCCAGTTGTCGGAGGAGGTTCGGACTCAGGGTGGGGTACTCGCTGTATGTCGACCCGAGTGAGTGCAGGTGGAGATGCATCGCGGTCGGCGTCTCAGAGTCGTAGCTCTCGGGAACGTACAAACCGTACTGCTGGACCCGGCCACGAAGGATGTCGTTCTCTGCGTCGACACCCGACCCGATATCGTAGTGCGACGAGTAGAGACGCGTCTGAAAGCCCGTCTCGGGAAGTCGGCGCTCTTCGACGTTCGTCTTGACCTTGGCGAAGTCGATGTCGGCGTGGAACTCGCTGATGTCTCGGGCCGCGAGTGCCGTTGCCTGCGCGTGGTCGCGCCAGTGGCCGTACCCGATGCCGCGAGAGCCGGTCTCCGTCGCATCGTCGAGTTGTTCCTCACCGGTTTCGCGGTCGATGTTCGGTGCGCCGACCGGTTCGTCGAAACGGAAACCGACGTTGAACACCGGCGGGGGTGACGACTCGTGAGCCCCACCGGGATGTGTCTCATCGGGGAGTTCCTGGATGGGAACAAACAATTTCTTGTCGGGGTCGAACAGACCGACCACGAGGTAGTGGCGCCACGTCTCTTCGTCCGGGGTGAGAGGGACCGTCACGTCGATCTGGTTCCGAGCGAGGTCGACTTGTGAGTCAACCGGTTCACCGTCGAGTTCCGCGCCGTCACCCCACGTCACGACGACATGATTGAGCGACAGGTCACCGAGCGTCCCGAGGCCGTACCCCCACTCGTCCGTCCCCGTGGTGCCACCGGTGTCGATGCCGATGGCTGCGGCAGCGATGCCTGACTGGGTCATCGTGTTGAGTGTCACGCGGTATCGGAGACTGTCACCCTTCGTCGTCGCCCGAAATTCGAGGAGGTCGGCAGCGTTATGGCGGTACGTCTCGGCGTCCGTCGGGTAGACCACGTCACCCGTCATCACCCCGTTTTCGCCGTACGCCGAGGCATCGTTCGGTGCGGGTTGTGGCGGTTCGGCCGTCTCTGTCGTGTTCGCGCCGTAGTCGTCGTAGATGTAGTCCTGATACTGATACTCACCCTCGGAGTACCCCTCGGTCCCTGCGACGAGCAGCGGCTCGGCACGCCACGGTGAGCTGTTCTCGAACTGCGGCGCCGTTGCGGGCGGTTCGTAGAGAACGTCTGGCCCCTGTTTCGGGCTGGTTCTGGAACTCGCTGCGGCAGGTTCGGTCAATCGTCCGGACACACCGACGCCGAGCAGTCCCCCTGCGACAGCTGTCTGGAGGAGCCGTCGACGTGAAAGAGTACCTCGGATGTTCGACTGACTAGATTTGTCATGATCGTTGTGGTCGGTCACACGAGAGTCTCTCGATGAATCGCATGTAATCCCTCTGGCCGGCGTGTCACGCAACCGTCGTGTGTTGTGGCGGTGGCCAACCTCCTTGTCACGATCTGTATCGTTCTCACAAAAGAGGACGTTTCGTCCCATACTCCTATTGCTCACGTGTAGCACATTGTTGATGGACCACTGTCTTGCAGTTCATTACTCGGCCACTCCAATCCGTCCGCTTAGTCACTACTTGCGGGTGAGATTCGTGACGTCCATCATCTCAGTGAGCAGGCTGGTTTCGAAATCGCGGTCCGTGACGATGAGTTCGTCTCCAGTTGATCGTGCGGTCGCAGCAATAAGCAAGTCGCGGACAGCCATCCGGTCACCGTCATCCATCAATGTATCCTGCATTCGGGCCGCCTCCAATGCGATTTGTTCGTCGAGATCCAATGCTCGAACGCCACCGAACTGCTGGCGGACTTCAACGACATCGGTCTCACCGCTCCCAACGGTTCCGTTCACAACCTCGAAGACGCAAAGTGAGGACGTGAGATATGGTTGGCCGCGTTCTTCGACAGCCTCAACGACGTTTGGGACGCCTTCTAGCATATCGATGATGACGGAACTATCGAGAAACGTCACCGTTCGAAGCTCTCTCGGGATCGTTCTACAGCTGCCCGCGCTCGGTCGGCGTCTTCTTTGTCCCATGCACCAATGTCGATGGGTTTCTCACTCTGTACGAGACGTTCGAGGAGTTCATCAAACGTCTCGTCGTCCCGTTTCAGACTCTCCAGCATCCGTTTTGTGTCGTCAGAGACTCTGATTGACGTGCTCATGTGTATACAGACTGCATACACACGTAATTAGCTTACGGAGATTCAAGGAGAAAGCCCCCAAAGGGTGGGAATGAATCCAACAATCCCCTACACCAACCATCGCTTGATGCCACGGCATGATATCTCACTCCCAAATCTATACATTCAGTAATTGTATAGACGTAGGTTACGTATAGCGAAACAGGTCGTCACCCGCGCCGACACTGCTGCCATCAGGAATCAGTCACAGGTGCAGAACGACCTCGACAGTCTCGGATTCGCCGCGTCGAAACTCTGGAACGTCGGACAGTAGCTGCGGGACCAGGTGTGGAGCGAGATCGGCCACATCCACTCGCCAGAATTCACCTGACCGTTCAATGAGTGGACGGCGAAATTGGTCAGCGATTAGAATTTTATGATCATGGCCAATATGCGCCCTACATTGAGCGTTGCGAGAGTTGGAGTATTACTCAAGGTCGGCCAATCTCTTGAGCGACTGCTGTTGGGTATTGCGGTCGATTTCTGCACCTTCGAGCACCGAACGCATATACTCGACCGATTGGTCGTAGCGCTCCCGCTCAACCGGATGTGGTGTCCCATCTTTACCACCGTGGGCATAGGCGTACTTTGCAGGATCTTCCCGAGAACTCTCAGCATCATAGACGAGTTCCGCGATGAGCGCTAACGCCCGGAGTGATTTTGGGCCGATTCCATCTAGTTCTACAAGTTCTTCGTAGTCACTCGGTTGATATTCATATGCATGCTGAAGCTGCTCGAGTGCTTTCTCTGAGAGATCGGCTTGACGGAGTTCATGATGACTGGGCATCTTCAGGTTGGAGTCATTGCTCAAAGTAACCTTGTCGCTCCCGCCGTCATTGGCGGCCTTCGACGAGTCACTGCCAAGCGTACTGGCGCCGAAATCGGCAAGCGAGCGCTGGCCTTGGAGTTCACGTTTGAGGTGGGCTGGATCGTCCTGTACAAGGTCTATAGATATAGCCCGTGTTTCGGCGGAAGCCTCTGCCGTGAGGTCCAGCGGATTGGATTGGCGCTCCTGAGAACAGATTGCCGCCTGGGGTTCCTCAACGAAGCTCTCGACGTCATCGGACAGCCAGTGATACCGCCGTGCCATCGACTCACTCATCCCTTGCTGGACGACACACCACGTCCCCGACTCAGCGATGGTCATCGTGTGATGATAGAGAGTATATGAATCTTGGACACAACCGTTGTCAACCATCGCACTTAGTCGCGAAGTCCGTTTCAGTTTCTCCCGTGTCTCTGACGAGAGGCCAACGGTGCTGGCGTCGATTTCATCGGGAGTCTTCCGCGATGTCGCCCCTTTTCCCCCTACTACGGTAATACCGTGTTTGTCAGGAGAGAGTGCCTCCTTTAGCGCTCCCATCGTCGTTGTCGTGACCCCCGATGAGTGCCAGTCGAACCCGAGGACACACCCAAGAGCCTGGAACCAGTATGGGTCCGACAGCCGCCGGAGAAGTTCATCCTGACCATACTCTGCAATGACTGCCTCGGCGATTGCTTCGCTTAGATTGACCATGCGGTCGAAGAGCCACCGTGGGGCCGATCCAGTATGGAGTGGCAGATCGGCGCTGGAACGTCGGGCCATTGTGTGGGTGTGTAAGGGGTTCGATCGGGAAGAGTCGTAGCCGGAGACTGAAAGTGGTGCAATGATGTTCGCTGTAGCTCCTGTTCCCCACAATAAAGATGCATTGTATATCTGAAATTTATCGGCCAGATCATCGATCGGAAGTCCGTTCTATCAACATACTGGCTTGGCGGCGACTCACCACTCACCTAAAACAGCTCTCGCCGCCTCCGACGGATATCTAGTTGGATCCAAATAAATACCATACTGTAGAGCAGGACAGTGGCGATCTCGAAGTCGACTTAATAATCTTCGATAATTAGAGTTGTTTGCTAATAGGTAAGCAGAGACTCTGTCGCTGTCAATAGCGACCGCCATCAATCGCGGTCCTGTGAGCTATCGCAGATTCCGTCTGTTTGGCGTGAATTCACTCGTCGGTATCGCCATCATCGGAGAGGGAGTCGTCGACACGGTAGTCATCGGAGTCGCCGTCGAAATCGTCAGCTAATGCGGCACGGATGTCCTCGCGCTGAGCATACATCCGTTCGCGGAGTTCAGCGATTTCGTCGTCAGTCATCGGCTTTTGATCCCGTGCCATCGGTCGTACCTGGTACTATCTCGTTCGAGGTTCTTGGATAAGTTGTCTTTGGCGGGGTCAAGGGACAGTGACGGGGCGGTGTATTCGGTCGGCTTATTGTCTTTGTCTCAATAAATATCGATCTATAAGCCGTCCTCGGTGACATCATGGACGAATTCATTCGCCCTCACATCGTGGTCGTACCGAACGGCTAGTTGAGAGTGAGTCCAAAAGAGTCCTATCGAAAGTGCGTTACTCGTGATCGCGATCTGCGACGCCAAGGAACACGAGCGCGGCACCAATCAACGAGACGTTCTTGATGAAGTGCGTTTGTTCGGCGTTCCGCTGCTCGCCGTCCAGGTTCCAGAAGTCGTGCATCTGGGGCGTGATTCCAGCGAGGAATGTCACGACGGCACCGGCGGCGAGCCGAGGCAGCCGCCAAAACACAATGCCGAGACTCCCGAATAAGAGCGAACCTGTTGCAAGTGGCACTAACAGGCCAGCCTGATCGACACCTTTGCTCTCGGCGTACTGAATACGTCCGTCGAGATTCGCGAAGTTTTCATATGCCGAATACGCGAGCATCCCGCCAAACAACACACGTCCAACGATAAACACCATCCGCCGTAGCCGGATCTGGAATGACATACACTCTCTGAACAAGGACTGGCCAAAGAACACCGTTTCGATGCCGGCACGACCATCGGGGAACGAATGGTCCTTACGTCGACTGCGAGGGATGGGATTCGAACCCACGGACTCCTACGAGAGCGGGTCTTAAGCCCGCCGCCTTTGGCCAAGCTCGGCAACCCTCGCATATCGCTTACGTGTCAGCGGTGCCAGTATCTCCCCCTTCAGTACCGGAATTCTCCGACTTCGATTACTCCACAAGCAGGCGTTCACATAAATGCTCTCAAAATCTACTCATGCTCACCGTCTATTCTGGAAGATGGATCCCTGCAGGGGTACGAGTAAGGCCGAGTGTGGCGAAGTCGCTATCAAACGCGAAAATATGGTCGATCTCGTATTCGCGCACACAGGTGCTTGTGTGGTCAACGAACGGGATCTGCTGGTCGTCATAGCGCTCGAACGCATCACAGGCGGCCGTGAACCGCCTTGAGGTCACGCCTCGAGGCTTTCCGTTTCGACGACGCGACATGTAGGAACCGACGAAGAAGAGCCTTCGTCAGTTTCTACACAGCATATCGTCAATATTCTCCTCAGCAACGAGCTCACCTGCCGTTGGTTTCAGCGACCAGAATGAGTTATCTGGATTGGCGCCGCTCGGTTCGGCCGGCTCATCTGCGGAAATGCTTAATCTCTCTAGCTGGGGAGTCTCCGTTCTGTGTTCCGAGGGAATACGCCAGCGCGGGAGGATGTCAAGGCCGGGGTTCCTTGAGGTCAGACTGGTTCCGGAGCTCAATAGTGCCGGTAAGACCCCGCTGGGGGTAAGGAATTTCAATTCCGGCGTCATCGAAGCGCTGTTTCACGTTCTGGATGTACTCACTTCGGACCTGTAGGAACTTCGCTCGACTGGGGTTCGCGATCCAAAACCGTGCAACGAGGCCAACAGAGGAATCGGCAAGAGCTTCGTCACCCATACGGATTGTCGGAGCGGGGTCTGAGAGAATGTCTGGATGGCGCTCGGCCTCTTCGTGCAGAATCTGAGTTGCTTTCTCGACGTCATCCCCGTAGCCAATCCCGAATGTACATTGGAGCCGGAGTTCATCCTCCGCGACGGGGTTATTAATTACATCCTGGGTGAGTAGGGAGTTCGGCACGGTGAGGAGTTCGTTATCGAACGTCCGAATACGGGTGACGCGGAGGCTGATATCCTTGACAATTCCGGCGTTTGGCATATCTCCTGATGAGGGCCATTCGATCCAGTCACCGATCTGGAACGGGCGATCAATATAGATGAAGACGCCTGCGACGAAGTTCGCAATAAGATCCTTAAGCGCAAACCCAATTGCGAGCGTGGCGGCCGCACCGATAGTTGCAAACGATGCTAAGAAATTCCCATAACCAGCGAGTCCAAATGCGACGGCGATGGCAGTAAATCCGATTATGATTTTCAATAACCGAAGTAAGGGCTGTCGAGCGTCTCGGTTGACACCACGTGCGTCCAACATCCGGTTGGCGAGGGGGACAAGCACGACACGTGCCACTACGTAGAGCACGAGCAGCGTAAGCGCAAACGTGATAACTGCTCCAACAATTTCAGCGTACGGTATCCCGAGTGAGCGGAGGAACTGCCCGATTGGGCCGACGGTCTCAGGTTGGAGATCAGGAACTGTGGGTGTCGTTGAATTTGCCGACGTATTATTCGTCGTTGTTGGTGTTGTTGTTGATGGCGGCATTGGCTGTAATTAATGCGAGACTGGATACTTGTATCCTCTGGGGATACAACAGTTCTGTTATCGTGATACGGATCTCGCATCAACTGTACTAGTTGCCGAATTCGGGGTGTCTATAGGTACTATATTGAGTCAAACGTATTGAGTTAGAAGTACCGATACCTCCTGAGTTCTTGAGTCGCAGTGAAAATGCTCACGACTGAATTCGATTTCTGACTTCGCTGTGGTCCTGTTACGGTAGTTTGCAGTAGTGGATCGGATGAGAAGAATTTGTATCTTGAACATCTACGCAGCGTACGTGGACTCTAAGTACGTATGGTCGCCCGATGAATCAGAGCTGGCTGAAGATGAATTAGAGGAGTTAATTGACTAGCTGGAAGTAGCTGAAGAGATGGACATCTGGCCAACGAGCGACCGAATGCTAACACTCCATCTCGACATATCCAGTCAAACCCAAGGGGAGTAATCAGAGGAAAGACCAGGTTTGGAAATAATGAGTGATGCAGATGGATAAAATATGCTCCCTGAGGGAGGTGACCTAGTTCGTTCCACTTCTGGTTACCGGAAGTGGAAGTCCATTTCTATTAGTGAAGAAGATTCAAACCGCTTAGAGTGACTCACAGGCGACGCCGTCATCGTCACCGTCGAGGCGATGGGGATCACCGGATGTACGGTCGAGCACGGCCTGTGCTTGTTCCTGCGTGTCGAAGCTGCTACAGTCATAATCGCCGTCAGCGGGCGGTGGCGGTATATCAACACCGTCTCCGCCATCAGATGGTGTCTCAGTTGCTTCAGTTATTGACGTAGATGTTGAGGTAGAGCCCTGAAAGTCCCATAACCTGACGTTGTTTTGTTGTGCTTGCGCTTCAGCATGTTCGAAGTTACTTCGCTTCGAGAATGAGCTGTCGTACAGCCAAGCGTAACCGTCGGTCGACAGCCGCTGGTTGAAATTCTCACCATCGACGTAAATGTAGACGAGAAGTCGACCAAAGCTCCCACGGCGGTCAGCCTTGGGATCCGTCGCAATTTGAACGGTTTTGCTATCGAGTTCGTCGGTTGCAAACTGGCTGGCACGCTCACCCCAACTGAAGAGATGGTCACGGCCTGCTGCTGTCTTAGGAATACCCTCGAATTCTCCGGGAGTAACGCGACTCAAAGTCGTTTCTGGCGTATCGACTCCAAGAAGGCGAATTGTATCAGTTTCACCGTTTGGGAACTCCACTTCCATCGTATCACCGTCAATAACTCGAGTAACGGTGATAGTCCATTCAGTACCGCTCTCTGGCCCGCGACTAGACTGTGTCGTTGGCTTGGATGTGGTTGTCGGCTCAGCAGTAGTCGTCGGCGTTGGTGTCGGAGTCGACTTGGCTGTCGTAATTGATGTCGTGGTCTGAGTTGGGGTTTGTGTCGATGTTAGGGTTGTAGTAGACTGATTCGTCGTGATCTGTGTTGATGTTGGAGTAGATTATGTTGTCGTAGTCGCTGTTGATGTCGGGGTTGCTTGGAAGGTGGTCGTTGCAACTGTAGTCTCTGTCGCGCCTGTTCCGGTATTAGCACTACATCCTGCAAGGACAAACATTCCCGCGAGTGCCACTGCGACAAATACATTCGAAGTATTCACTATATTTATAGAAATAGCTAATAGACGTATAAACCTATTCTTTCTAGAACAGTCTCTATTCTACTATGTCAAAGAGATAGAGAGAGGATAGACCTTCTCGAAACTATGCTGAAATTTGTACCAACGATAGTAACCGCAGTTCCCCGAATTTGACCAGACGCCACAGCAACGCGCACATCATGAATGTTTTAGAGTCGAAGTACTTTTTGACAGTCCGTTACAAAGACTCCGTTATGAGTAGACTGTCGAGCGCTATTTGAGTTGGGTGAGTTCCTTCGCTGTCGCGTACCTCATCGGATCGCGTCTCCGCGACCAGCAGACCGGGCTATTAGCGGGGATGGTTTCAGCGACGGTCGCCGCAACCGTAAGTTGGGCTGCCTACAGCGTCGCGGAGGCTGTCGAACGCCGCCGGGCGACTGGCTCAATTAGTGGCAATATCTAGGCATTAAAAGACAAATGCACACTGCTTCTCGATTAATCCTTCTTCTCACTAGAACACCACAGTGAATTCTCCCCTTCAAGGAATGGACGTTCTTTTCTCGGGATAGCCGTGGCGAACCGCCTATGGGAGGCTATCTCAGGTGGGACCTCTTCGGCGGTAAGTCATCACGCTCGACACTGAGACGGGCGATGTGCTTGCCTATACTGCCCTTACCACCTTCACCGGCACACTCACGGCACGCACATAGCCGGCGTTGATTAACGCGACCGCGGACGGCTCGCTCAACGCCATCCCCACTGACGGCGCGACCGACTACGAGATATGCGTCTCTGTCCCAGGCAAATTACGACAAACATAGTCACTTTGGCCACAGCTAGTGGTGGTGAGAGCGGTGGGGCACTGAGAAACGCATGCTAGAGGACTGCCTCTCGCCCCGCCTTCCTCTCAGTGTCTGGGTCGCCATTAGAACGCCTGCAGACATTGCCGACCAGGACACGCTCACCAACGGTGCCGCCATTTATGTGATCGAGAGGGGATCATTTATATCCCATTGGCCAATAACGACGGCAGTGACTGATTATTCAGCCCGGACAAGTGTAGTCCAAGCATGTGGCTGTGAGAGCCAACGGGTGTTCCGACGAGTATTTGGAAGTCAGTGATGACAGTCGCAATTGAACCGCTCGTCGAGACGGCGACTGGAACGGTCGGACTCCTCCTCATTTTTGTCTACTCAGTGCTGGTCGCTTTCGTGCTCCCACTGCCTGGGGAACTAGTCCTGTTCCCAGCGCCACAGATGGAGCTAGGCGTCCCACCCACAGTCAGTGTTGGTATCGTCATTCTCGTAAGTGCAGCCGGGAAGGCGATCGGTAGCGTCATTGCGTTTCGAATTGGCCGGGGTACGGTCAGTGCTCGGCCCGCACGGTGGTTATTACGGCAATTTACACCCCGATACGGTGTTCCACCGAACAATGGACCGGTGACAACCCTTGTCCGCAAGTACGAGTACGTCGGCTTGGCGGTGCTACTCTCGGTCCCATTGATGCCCGACACGGCCGTCATCTATACCTTCAGCATCCTCAACGCCGACAATGAACGACTGTTGATTCTTGCTGCCTTTCTCGGGACGGTCGACCTCGATAGCGTCGCCAATGGCGTGTTCGAGACGGAGGTAGACGCCAACGTGACGGGAACCTACCGGTTCCACGTCCAGGCAGTTGTGTTGGTCGGCTCATAACCAACCGAGATAGGACAGCGACAAGTAAAGCGACCGCCTTCGTTCACTAGGAGAACGATCAACACCCCCAAATATAATTCTGGTCACCAATCCACGACGACCACCGCCTTGAGACCAGATCGCGATCTTGAGAGGGGAACGTGGTCACAGGAGAGTAGCCTTTCCCCGGTCCGATTCGTGCGTCACCACAGGCAAAATCGGGATCAGCAAATGAGATTTTGATATGTCGACCACCGACACCGAGTGCGTCGTCCGCTGACAGCGTCCGACTCTCCTTGTAGGTCACGCCGGGAACACGCTCGGCCATTTCCTCCATCACGCAATAGCCGTCGTTCTTCTACGCACACCCGTCGTGGGTGGCGACCGTCCGATAGTCCAGCCGCGCTATCATCGCGTCGTCTCCTCTGCAATCTTCGTCTCCTCCGTGTCTGAGACATTGACTTCACCGTGTTTTCAATCTTCTAGGCGCTTTTTCAGTCGGCGGTATTATAGTCCACTTATTTAAGTTATCTTTCATTAGTGTTCATCCGCTTGTCAAGGACGTCCTAGGCCATTTCCAGCTCAGTAACTAGTCCTCGAGATCGTTACTCTACTCATCCTTTACAGTGACCATTCGTTTGACTGCCTCAACATGCTTGGTAAATGCCCGGACGTAGTCGGCGAGCCAGACAAGAGATAGCGCTACATCGTGATTCGGAGCTAGAGGCACTTCGGACAGAGTGGTATCACTCAATGCCGCTACCTCCGTACGTGCTGCCAGTGTCGCATTATCGTCTGGTTCGGTGATTGAGAGAGGGAGAAGGCGGACAAGTGTGTTGAGTGTATAGTAGATCACTCTGCTAACCACCTTCGTAACGTTTCGGACAAAAATTTTTTATTCAGTATTTGTGTAGGAGTACATGAATTAGATTCCCATACGCCAGTAGCAATAAATATAATACGCAAGATAGGTGCATTTGCTTTTAGGATCAAGATCCCCAACCGAGAAGATACCCCCAGAAAGCACAGAGATAACGATGGCTAACCCTGAACTAAGATGGCATCCACTTGTCTATGGTGTTTGGACTATTGCTCTTACAACAGTTTTCACCCTTGTTATGGGTCTCGTCTGTTTTCTTGTACTTGCCTGGTCTTTATCACTAGATACCCCCCTGGGTAAATTTGCGTTTTCAAGCATCTTCGGGATAAGTGTCTATCAGAGCCAAATATTCCTCAAAGAACGCCATCCACAAGCCCCTGATTCACTGCCGAACAAAACCGAGATGCTCATAGTGATGACGGCACTTCTCTACTACAATATTTTGGTTTTCACTGGCTTGCAGGGAGGTCTGTTTATTACACGAAGTGGGTATCCGTCATTTGGCCTCATGTTTGCTTTGCTCTATCCAGTTTGGGATGTGCGCACGACAAACCGAATGCTCCCACTTAGCGTAGGTGGCATTGTTGCGTTTGGACTTTCTATCTTGCAGGCCGTCGGTCTGATTAGCGGAGTGGTTCTCGCCGAACTGTGTGGGTTTGAAATGCGACCACTTCGCTATGTGTATGTGCGGACTCTCACGCAACCGAATTAGGAGTTCTTTTCACTTGTTTTTCTAATCCAACTATCCCACATGGTAGTAAAAAGGATCGCAAGAACAGACCCCATATAAAGAGGGCCTTCTTGCATAGGGTGGGTCATGATTGTGATGGTCGTAAATTCACCAATCATGTAGACAGCACACGTGAAGACCAAGGCAAGTAAGCTATACAGAGAAGCCTCAGTGACTAATTGACGAAGTATCCCTTTAAGACGTTCATCTGGGGTCGCCGATGTTCGTTCTGTTTCAATTATGGCAACCCAGTCATTCCACCACGTCTCAAGATGTAGACTCTTACATGGAGAAGCTCTGTCTGCGGTCTTTTCACCTCCCCTTTGTTCATTTGACATGTTTTGTGGTGGGGGCCTTACCGCAACCGCCGTCAACTCCTGAATAGAAGAAACCAAACTATCGATTACGCTGTCTGTCGGAGCTGGCGGTAATCGGGCGTATTGCCAGAGAGATGCTTGTCGATACGCCGCGATTTGCATCCGATTACTATACCTACATCTTTACAATAATAGTTAAAGTTGCAGAACTATAAAAATTACGCTCACATTCATGATTAACCCTACAGCCAAGCGCGGCAATGTGCAACAAGACACGGTACTTCTGCCCGCCAATTAGTGAAATCGCTACTTTACGTCGTACCTCGGGTAACGTAGTGATAATTGACAATCACAGAATATACAAAATAGATTCGCTAGGTTTCTAGAAGAGGCGATGATATTGATGACTCTGTTATACAACAGCGATTGTTCAGACATCTCAATAGTGTCGAAAGTAGTCCTCAAATACCACTTAGTGATACGCTGTGCAAATGAATCTGCTGCTGCTTCGCGAATAGTTGACTGATAGTCGACAATCCCAGCACCGTCCCGCGGTTGTCCTTCAATATCTCGAGCTCCGTCTTCAAATGCTGTGAGGACCGCTGCTGGAGACCAATCTTTTTTACCATCAATATACTTGGCAACCATACCAGCAGTTTCTGGTACTGCAAACGACGTTCCTGAGGCTTTCACCCATTGTCCCTCAAGTTGGTTCCCCAGGTTGGTACCAGCAGCTTGTGCTAAGCGGTTGTCCTTTCCAATTGCGGTGACGTCTGGGTTATCACCGTTTGGATTGTACGACGAAAACTCGGCCATCTTCCCGTCTTCTGTACATGCACCGACGCTAAACGCACCGGATGCTGTCGCTGGACTTCCGCTTTTTTCTCCTGAGTTACCTGCAGCAACAATATCCCGGATTCCTTTGTCAATAAGCTTTGTATGGATTTGATCGAGTCGTTCCGATTGTTTCTCGGTCCCTCAAGACATATTGACGATGTTATATTGATCGTGATTCTTGTGAAGCCATTCGTATGCTCGAAGTATAATATTCATTGTCGCTTGGCCTTCATCCCCAAAAATCCGAAGTGAAATAAGGTCTGCATCAGGTGCGAGCCGTGTTACTTGCCCAGCAACTGCTGTTCCATGACCGATTGCATCCTTGTTTTCCCCTGCCGTCGTGACATCGGTTTGTGTGATTGTAGTTTCTGTGAACACCGGATGATCAGCATCAATCCCGGAGTCCATGATAACAACAGTCTGTTGCTCGCCGGATGCTGATGATGATGGAATGTTATGTAATTTACGGACATCCTCAATTGTCGCAACATCTATCGTCGCGTTACTAACGAAATCTGGCTCGTGCCGAAGTGTTGCGGTGATATTATCTTTAGTATCAATTATCTCTCATTTTCTTGTAATCCACTTTCGTATTTTTTGTCATATCTCACATATGCTGCTGAGGGAAGATCTTCATCAAAGTCATACGTTTCTAATATCTCACAATCTTTTTCGAGCATCTCGGGATGGTCACGATAAAACACGATTTTCTCTTCCATTTTCTACCCTCATTATATTCTTCACGCTCTTCCATAAAATACTTTCTGAATAAAACAAAATATATTTAAATTTACTATGATATAAAATGAATCTAAGTATAGAACAAATACTCTTGATACCCTCACTCAACATATTACTTTCGCGTACATATTAGGGCCAACTCACCTCGAGCATCCTGACGTTCCACTTAATACCCTCCTCGATAATTTATTCCATAAGAACGTAGTAGAACTACGTCTCACGATTACTGAGTTTTCGACAACCCCCTAGCCATCCCTGGCGGGCCGTCCTCACCCCCGGTGTGGTACTCAATCTAAGTGAAGCAGTGTTTGTCCTATTTCACCGCGCTACTGGGTTACAGAACGTACGCATCGGGGAACGCTGACTGCGGTGGAGACCTACGTATCAAGGAGGGACAGGACAATGACTGACGACCGGTCTTCCCACTGCAAAGCGGCAGTTGTGACGACAGTCGTCCGAGGACTATCAACCATGGCGGTGCAGCAAGAGAACGTAGCGGTGAACTGGAACAAGCCTTGGGAGAGATTTGAACTCCCGACTAACTCCTTACAAAGGAGTTGCTCTGCCAACCTGAGCTACCAAGGCACGTCCACACATTCCCTCGTTCATTCACTAGAATAGAGGATATCACATACGAGCCTAAAAACTAATGGATATCTTGCTCATTATATCGCTTACGGAAGCACCAATGTATCGTCCCGGCCATTATGGCGTCGCACTCCTCACCTATACCCCAATTGCCATGCTCAGTAGTACAATCGTCACGGCGCAGACCGTCATCGTCGGAGCGGTCATCACTATTACGGTCGCAATGCTTCCCGATATTGACCTTCGACTCCCGTTCGTTCGCCATCGCGGCATTACACATACAGTCTGGTTCGCCGGCGTCGTTGGTGTTCTCCTGGCGATCATTCTTGCAGTTGCGACGAGTTGGTTCATACTAGCTGTCTTCCTCGGCGGTGTCGCTACTATAAGCGTCTGCTCTCATCTGCTTGCAGACGCTGTAACACCGATGGGAATTCGTCCGTTTGAGCCGTTCTGGTCATCGCGGTACTCCCTTGGCATTGTCCTGTCGGAGAATCTTATCGCGAATTATGGCTTATTTGGAGCCGGTATCACAGTGAGTGTGAGCGTCGCTGCTATAACGTTTCACTGGATTTGACTTGGTCGGACCGTCAGACGCAACGTGCTGGCCTCATAGCTCTCCCCAACTGGTAGCAATGCCGCGCTCGCCGCCTGACCAGTATCATGCTCGTAGCGGCTTATAAACGAGGATAATTCCAGTACTTCGGACAACGATGAGATACACGTCAATTGTGAGCTGAATTCCACAGAACTCTACTTATTCTCACTCGCGTCAAGGAGGTCGTCGAGTGGGTCCGGCTCTATATGTTCGTGCAGGGGAGTGTGGTCTGGCCGTCAGATAGATCGGCATTATCAAGCACAGCGTCGACGATATCGTGCTTTGGTGGCCGTGTAAGAGCCATCGAATACGACGCTGTCAGTATATACTGTGTCGGAGTATTCGGACGTGGGGGTGTATCTTCAACTCAAACCAAGTAACCGTTTCAAATCCAGTGGTAGTGCTTGACATAGATTTATATATCACACTAACAAGTCAAGTAATAGCCTGTTACGTCGAAATTTACACGGCAGCCTCAGAGTGCAGTGTCTCCATACAGTCTTTCTGCATCGGTACTCAGCTATCCTGATACTCGGCAGTAAACAGCCGCCGATAGTGGGGAGGTAGTCAGGCAAACAAGTCCCGACCACGCTCCTGGATCGATCACCCAAACCTGACTCATGTCCTGTGTGTCGTCACAGTCTTGCGTTTCTCACTATCGAGACGACCATCGCCGAATGAGATCTGGACAACTTGCATCAACCCGTAGATTATCCATGAGTACTGGTCTGCCGTCCTCAGTCACGCCGATGAGATCACGGTGTGCAGAATTAGTCGCAAATACATCCTCGGAAAGTCATGTATTGTCGTTTTGGAGTGCTCAGTTTTGAGTGAGGCCTTGATTTCGTCTCCGCCATTTAAGCGAGCATTCCCTTTCGTTTTATCAATTTTCCCAGTTAGTTATACACGATGCCGACATCTCCATTCAATCGAAAAGATAGTGCCATCATGGTGCCCGTGACCGTTCCTTCTTAGATTTATCGACCAAGTACACTTGTACACCACCTCCTGATTGTACCCGATCGATACCAGGCTGATTGTTGAGTGAACGAAAACCCTTCTGGGAGAAACGAAGACCATTGTAGACTTCTAGTTCGCGTTGACGGGCAGCATCAGTTACAACAAAATATCGGCTGGAATTATAATAGTTATAGATATTAGAAGCCGTGAAATTCTTCCCTGTTAGGGGCGTATCTCCATACAGACTCCCACCGAGAAATCGTCGTGGATTCTCTTCTCGGACTCCATATATTGCATCAGCGAACCGAGTACCTGGGGATCGAAGTCCGATAAAAGTTATATCACTACGATACTCGAATGCACGAGCATAGCCGGTCATCTCTCCCTCAGTAACGTCGCCTGACGCTTGATATATAAATGGTGAATGAAATAGCGTTAGCCCCGAAAGTACGAGCATCCCTGCAAAGAGGACAGCGACGACCGATACGACAGCTGTAGGGATCGGGACACGCAGTTCCAGCCCATTTACAAGGTGAGAAAAACCGATACCACCGAAAATCGTCATGAGCACCATGATAAAACCAAGCTGCCGGAAGTGAAACCCACCAGTACTTGTGACCAAGTACGCCCCGAATAGCCCAAATAGTGGAACTAATCCAATAATCGTAGCTTTTGAGAAGTGATTGGCTCTGAGAGTCCGTAATCGACCGGCAACACCTATAAGTAATATTATCCCTCCAATAAGACAGAAGATGAAACTAATGAGGAATAGTTTAATAAACATCGTCTCAAATTCCCCACCTATTTGAGCGAGTCCACCAGCATTCTGCTTGATATCGCTTGTCGGATTAGACCCAGAAATTAGTTTGCGAATTAAATATGATACTGATCCACTCGCTCGTTGATGCGTGGCCATCCACAGACCAAATAGCACAGTCAGAAAGCTTGTCTGGCCAAGTAGTGACCGGTATTGAGACACGACGGGATGGTCGAGATGAACGATCGAGTACAGCCATTGGACGCCGACAATGGCACCGTAGACTACCAAGACATTCGCCGTTTGCTGTGGGTGCACAAGTAAAATTGCGAGTGATGCAAGAGCAAGCAACATCCCGGACGAAGAAGGAAGGAAGCGGATGCTATTCTCTTCATAACTAGTA
Organism: Halomicrococcus pelagicus; assembly: GCF_050954125.1. Classification (NCBI taxonomy): domain Archaea; kingdom Methanobacteriati; phylum Methanobacteriota; class Halobacteria; order Halobacteriales; family Haladaptataceae; genus Halomicrococcus; species Halomicrococcus pelagicus. The sequence continues at coordinate 93,523 of NZ_JBPBWC010000016.1, forward strand.
ATGTACTTTATAACTATGTAAAACACAAATGGGAAAAATAGAACTGCTTGTGATGCCGGATGGGCCTGCATAAAGAGGCTCACCCCATTAATCGGTAAGAGGAGACACGCCGATAATGTAGCAAACGTAGCGGTCCGGCTCTCTGGGTCGATGATCCAACTGCAGAGAGGAATAAAGAGAAGATAGATAAAAACAAACATAACTACCGTCAAGAGAATTGCTCGACGAATCGGAGTTCCAGTTATCTCACTGACGCTGACTGCAATGGTATGGACACCAGGGTAGAGCAAATCAACTGGATTAAGCGCCCCAGTTTCAATTTCGCGCGCCCATCCGAGATGCGTAAGGGCATCACCACGACCGTAGTAAAAGTAGCTCCGAATAACTGGGAGCGCAGCGACGACTGTTGTTGTGACTCCAGCTAACACCAAAGCTAGCAGCTGAACCAAATCAGTTGCTTTGAACGCTACACCAATCGCTACAGCCATAGAAACTGCAACTCCGATCCAGAACACAAGCGGCATTGCAGTATAGATAGAGACTTCGTATGTAGTGGCTGGAGTTTGATGAGCCAATAACGTTGCAACCACTAATGAGAGGAATCCAACAAGCAGCAACGCTTTCTCGGCTTTCTGCTTTGCTTGGTCCGTCCATAACATCGTTTCTCTGCCCGATGATTATCGAGAAGAGGCTTTGTTATGCGCCAACTGCACTGCTATAATCGATGTAGTATGATGTCCTTTTACGAGGAGTAGTCGTAGCGCTGTCAGCTTACATAGATACAACGAGGAACAAGACAATATCTAGCCATGGGTTTTCCAATAATACCGCGATACAGTATCGTTCGCGACATTATAGGACCATCAATGGTTCTGCTCCTTTAGGAAAACGTTCAGAGAAACAAACGAATTCACGTTACTCATGACGGATCGTTCTTCATTGCACCAATTGGAGACTGGTTCTCTGCCAGCTACAACAAGCCAATCGGCCTGTTGTCTTATAATTCTGCACATCTAGACCAGAACGCAAAAAGCGCTAACGGGCTCTCATCTCCACCCCCTTTAAACCGTTTACGCGAGTTCACCAACGAAAACGACCACCAAAGAGTGAACTACCCTCCCCTACTCGCTCCCTTCGGTTACTCCTTGAGAAAGGGATTTAGCACCTGTGTATCAGCTCAATCTACATGCCTACTAATTTCACGTGGTGTACCGTCTACAGACGGACTGAAAACGGCATCAAGTTCCAATTCCTCTATGTTGTCCGGCAGTGAACTACCCTATCCTACCCTGCCCTATTCGCTCACAGCTGATGCCGTTCGTTCCTTGAGGGCAGGCTTTCCTGCTTCCACGACGCGCTTTGCAGATACAGACATAGTGTCTACAGGGATTGCAGTCTCCACAGGCGTTGATTCGGAGTATCCCACTCCTAGTTCAGTGAGTCCGCGAGAAAGGATGTTCCACGCCGCATTCGTGTCCCTGTCCGCCTCAAACCCGCAGGCGGGACAAGAGTGTTCACGGAATCACAACGGTTTCTCCGTATAGACACCGCACGCTGCGCACTCCTTGGTCGTCCCTGCTGGTTCGACTGCTATGAAGTGCATTCCCTCTCGCTCGTACTAGTATTCGAGCAACGAGAGGAACGTGCGCCACGCGGCAGACGCGGTGGTGCGACTGTTCAACAGCGACACCTGCATTCCCTTCACGTCGAGATCTTCAACTGCTACGAGGTCGACGTACCACGTCCATAGTACCGTCGCAGAGGACGATTTGCTGGTCAGCCTCCTAACAATGATCTGTTGTAGACCATTGACAATTTTATCTATCCAAAAAAAAAAAATAAAATTATATTGCAGCCAGAATGATTAAATAAATGCTAACGAGTGACACTGTATGCGAAATCGAGAAAAATTCTCTTCGCTACGACCGACACGGCGAAGCATTCTTCGAGGCGCCGCCGGCACAGGACTCTCACAGCTTCCGATGATAGGAACCAGTGTAGGAACGAACGGAACTGCGTCGTCAACCTCCTCAGCGTCAACCGGTGAAGCGAAAGAAACGACCAGTGAAGGTGCACCGGCGCTCTCAGTAACAGATCGACTCCCTGACCGGCGATACGTAACCGCCGGAACACGAGCCTATGTCATCGGTACCGAAGCAGGCGGCTTCCCACCGATGGGATGGCACATCGAAGGTGAGATGGGCGGTATCTGGGCACCCCCATTGAAACTTCTCGACGGACTCTGGTTCAGCGTCGACGATAACTGGCTCAACGCGGCAACCCAGTTCACGTCCAGCTACGGCCATGTCACCTTGACATTCAAACACGACAATCTAACAATCCGCCGCACCGACATCGTTCCGGACGGCCGACGAGGAGCACTCTTCAGGCTCGAACTCAACGCTGATACGGATCGAACGGTAACCCTGACAGTTGAGGCGCAGTCAGAACTCATGAGCGCCTACCCCTGGGGGTGGACAACGCCGAGTCAGGAAACGTTCAACCTCAACGACGAGGCGTCGTTCGACGGTCAGCGACTAGTCTTCCGCGAAATCGGAACTCCACCCGTCGACAACGCACAAAACACAACTGGGCCGCAGTCGTTGGGGCGACAAACGACCCGACGGCTCACGACACAGGCGCCGAATTCCGCGGTCCTGAGGAGTCGTACGAGTCAAAGTTCGACGCAGGCGCTGGTGGTCGTCTCACCTACGAGGTCGACGTCCGGAGTGACGAACCGACGACGGTATGGATTGCAGTAGCTGGCTCCGCGACAGGGCCGGACTCCGCGCGCGACGAACTTGCTGCGCTCCTCGACAACCCACAAGAAGCCCTCAACGAGAAAGTCAACGACCGACTCTCCCGACAAAAGCGAACGCGGCTTGACCTTCCCGACGACCGCCTCCAGCAATCAGTCAACTGGAGCAAGCAAAACCTCGCCGACTCGCGGCAGGTAGCGACCGATCTTGAACTGCGGGACGTCCAGGAGGGGAAAGCGTACCCCGAACCGGCGGGCGCATTGGACAGAATTCAGTTCCTCGGCGCTGGTTTCCCTGACTCCCCGTGGCTGTTCGGAACCGACGGCGAGTACACGGCTTACGCAAGTGTCGCAGTTGGTCAGTTCAAGCCTATCAAAGACCACCTCTTAGCACTCCGGGACGCCAGCGAAATCATCAACGACGGCTCTGGGAAGGTGATCCACGAAGTAGTTACCAACGGCTCGCTGTATTTCGGCGCGAACGACGACCCCGGCAACACCGACGAGACGGCGAAGTTCCCGAGCGCAGTTGCGCTTCTCTGGCGATGGACCGGCGACAACGAGTTCCGCGATGAGTTGTACGACTTCGCGAAGCGGAGCATGAAGTACCTCTTCGAACACCTCGATGCGGATGGTGACCATTGGCCGACGGGACACGGCAACGTCGAGCGTGAGGGGATGGGCGCCGAGAAACTCGACGTCGCCGTCTATACGATTCGCGGCCTCTACGACCTCGCCGACATGGCTCGGAGCAAAGGCGACGGCCAGACCCTCTCGTGGGCTCAGCGGAAAGCAGACGAAATGCGCCGAAAGTTCGAGGCGGCGTGGTGGATTCCGGAGATACCACAGCACGCAGGGTCACTCGATAATCCAGACGAAAGCGGGTGTACCAGCGTCACTGGATCGGGACTACACCAATGGAGGCTGAACTCCGGCGGAACAAGCAGCCAATCCCCGGCCTGACAACCGCCGACCACGGTCACGCTGCTCTCGACGTCCGAGAATCAACGTGTTACAGCGGCGGTGACGAGAACGTCGCCCATCGAACTAACGAGGGACTCTACCACACTGGCGCACCAGGCTGCGACCAAGCCCAGTTCGACGGCACAAAAGAAAGCACAGAAAAACAGATCTTCACCCTCAACTCGGCAGTGATGGCAGTCGGAGAAGGCAACTACGGCCGTCTTGGTCCGGACCAGCAGGGCCGGTACCTCGACGCGAATACAAAACTCCAGCTCCCAAACCCTGACGAACAACCCGGCGCAATGCCTGAAATCGCGCCCTCTCCAGCTTACAGGCGATCCATCAACATACCGTTCGAGAAACGCGCTATGGTCCTCCAGGCATGGGGCGCATACGGCACTGTCTGGCCGGTCGTCCATCAGCATCTCGGCGTCCGACCGGATCTCGGTCGGAACAAACTCGAAGTAACACCGCAAGTTCCAGCGCACTGGCCTGGGGCGAGTGTAGAGAACCTCCGGCTGGGCGACGGCTCAGTCGCCGTCGCAGCACACGCCGAAGAACAGACCTACCGGACAACGGTAACGCCCGATCTCACACTCCGACAACTCGTTCTCGGCCACGTCGTCCCGGCGGACAAAACGATTATGTCGGTCATGCTGAATGGGGCAGAGACGGACTACGAGACCCGTGAGACGAACCGTGGTCGCGAACTACTGGTCGAAGCTACGACCGAAGGAACGCAGACGCTCACTATAGAAACAGGGCGCTGAAAACGAAAGCAATCGGGTACACGAGACCACCGTAGGATTCTGTCGCGGAGTGCGTTGCCATTGGTCGCAGCTACGCTCGGGACTTAGATAAAGCGGACGACGCGCTTGGAGAGCGAAATAGGTGGCTATCCGAGCACCGACTGTCGTTGGCCTGTCAGCAGGCGCCGCCGCCCGCCCCGCCTGCAGCGCCAGCACCGGCACAGCTTGCGGCACTTGCACTTGCTCCTGTCACAGCCGCCGTTGACCTCTCGTGATTACACTGTTGTAACGCCCCTCAGTCGTGGGTAGTTCCCTCCCGTGGTGTCGTCGTGGGCTCGCATCCAGCCGGTGAGATTAGGATCAGCGACCGAGATCTCGATATGCCGGCCACCTATACCCATCGCGTCGTCCCCCGACAACGTCCGACTTTCTTTGTAGGGTCACGCCAGGAACGCGCTCGGCCATTTCTTCCATGACGCGAGAGCCGTCGTTTGTGGACGCACACCCATAGTGGGTTGCGACCGTCCAATAGTCCATCCGCACTCTCATCACATCGTTCTCTTTTGCGATTTTCTGCCCGGCTTCCAGTACGTCGAGAATATGTTTCCTCGACCTACTCGGACTCTGCACGCTACTCGTAGACCACCAGTTCCGTGTTTTGCTCGGCCCGCTCGACTGTCTCGAAGCGCTGGCGGCCTGCGTTTGCTACTTTTGCCGCAAGATCCGGCGACTCATCATCGACGCTTTCGGCGCTATCGTAGTCTCGAACGAGGTTGATCATCCGCGACACCGACGCTCACACACGAGCTTTCTTTTCCTCCTTCTTTTCGGCAAGGCCGTCTACTTGTCCTGGATGGCCTTGGTCGTCTCCTCGTGTTCACTCTGCACCTTGTCTGCCGTCACGCTTATCGAGCGTATGAGGAAGTTTGCATGCAACCACTAGCTATTTTTCCAAGCGGTGATTAGGAAATGGTGTCGGGTATTGCCTTCGAGCATGGGGCTTCCGCCCGACGATCACCTCTGAAGAGAGTCATTACGGGTTGTGTGCTTCCTGTTCTCCGGCCCTCTTGCATCTTGACCCCGTCCGTATTCGGTTCTCTGCCAGCTCTGCAGGTAAGACGGTCACATTGATGGAGATATTTATAATAAATCCACATATACGGTTACGTCACTGCTGCAAACTCTCCGGAGTTTTCTATTGACTTGATTGATTATGAGCTCTCCGAGCAGGCCCACTGACAGGCGAACGTGACCAAGTATGGTCCAACCACTGAGTCGGTCACAGTCACAGTGACCGAAGACATGCATCAAAAATTCAAATTAGTTTTACTCTTTCTGTTCAGCTGGAGCAATTATCTCCTTGAGATTGAGAATCAGAAGATTGTTCGTAGTGTCTTTTCCGTCGACCGTCCCCTTGACGATGAGGTCTGACAGTGGCGTCGGGCCGACTATCACCGTATCACCCTCATGGAAGTCGCGGATGGAGCCCCGAAGGTGGATTTCAGCACGGCACTTTTGCGGATGATGAACATTTGAGAGATCGATTTCTGCCACATTTGTGTCGGTAACGCGGTCATCGTCATGGAAGAACGGAACCGATGCTGGTTGATCGAGCTCCTGAATATCGAGGGCTTCGTAGGCGGCGGCAGTCGGTTTGTACCCACCTTTCGGACCCGGAACGCCTTTAACGAGCTGGAGCGCCTTGAGACTCTGCATCTGATTGCGGATCGTACCAGGGTTTCGATCGATTTCTTTCGCTATCGTCTCACCTTTGACTGCAGCTTCTGAGTCGCGATGCAGATTCGTGAGCGCAGTGAGTATTGTTTGTTGACTCGGCGTAAGGTCGATTGATGCCATAGTTGCGCTTCGGACTTCCCCTGCTTAAATCCGATGAACAAGGGTTGCACTAGTCGATTTTTGTTACGAGCGGCAACTTGTGCGAACTGGACTGATTCACCATAGTCGCTTTTTCACAAATATTTTGGCTTCTCTACGCGCTGAAGCTGAAGATAAGGTATTTACTGAGGGTATATATTGGGCTCTACCATAGAAATTTTTAATAATCTTCGCACGAGATTTCCTCTATGTCGCGCTCGTCCACCGAAACCCATGACGCACAATCTCTGATTAGCCTTCCATCGAATCGTATCGGTTATATCGCGATCCTCGCAGCAGTTGTTACAGCCGGCATTCATCTATTTCTCGCACCAACAGTTATGGAATTCGATCAACTGACAGGTATCTTATTCTATCTCAATGGACTTGGCTTCATCGGCGGCGTGATTCTCTTCGTGAGCCGGTACTGGCGTCGTGAGCTGTATCTTATCGCCGTTGGATATGCACTTGCAACCATCATCGCGTTCTTCGTAATGGATGGCCCAATCAACCCACTCTCTATTACTGCGAAAGTCGCTGAAGCAATTGTTGCATTTACTGGTACGTACCTCTATCTTTATAAGAAAACTACATGAAGGGAGTAAAGGCAGATCTTAGCGCCTCTCAAGCCAGCGTTCGAATTGAATGCGTTGTGTGGCCGACCTTGAGATGGACTACGAATTTACCAGTAGTGACGTGGTAGATTATTACACTACATTTAGAATTTTTGCTGATCTGAGGATTATTGCAGCCATAATATGGGAATATTAATATATTCTACTATAATATACTCATCCTGAAATAATAGCAATAATGACTGAGACAGAGATACAATCAAATACATCACGGAACAGTCGTCGACAGCTACTGAAAGCTGGTGCTGCAGTCACTGGTACTGCCTCACTCAGTGGTTTTCTTGGTATTGACCCAAGTGCTATCGTTCCAGTGAATATCGGCTATAAAGACGAGCGTGGCCTCGACGCTGCCATTCAAGCAGCATCGAACGTTGCTCGCACATTCGAATTCAATGCAGTAACGATTGAGCTACCGGAATGGGCTGCTTCTCAGCAAGGTCTCTCAACACTCGGAAACAAACCAGGGATTCGATATATCGAACGCGATCACCAGATGCAGGCGCTTGGACAGTCCCTTCCATGGGGTGTCGATCGGGTCGATGCAGAGGTCGCACACCAGAAGGGCAAAACAGGTGCCGATGCAGATATCGCTATCATCGATACAGGCATTGATAGTACTCACCCAGACCTAGGCGCCAATCTTGGCCAAGGAGATTCATTCACCTATGGAATGGGTAATCTACTCAGTGACCAACAAAAAAGTCGAATTCACTCCCGTCGCTCGACCACTAACTATGATCTTTATCCAGATTGGCAGGATGATAATGGACACGGAACTCACTGTGCAGGCATTGCAAATGCCGTGAACAACAATCGGGGTGTTGTTGGTGTCAGTACGGAAGCCACTCTCCATCCAGTAAAAGTATTAACTGCGATTGGAGCGGGTAGTACCTCTGATATTGCTGCTGGCATCGAATATACAGCAAACCAAGGATGGGATGTCGCCAGCCTGAGTCTCGGTGGCTCGAGTTCGAATCTTCTCCGGGACGCCTGCCAGTATGCATACAATCAGGGAGTACTGCTCGTTGCAGCAACTGGAAATAGCGGTCCATGTACGGATTGTGTCGGGTATCCAGCCGCATATCCGAATGTTCTCGGCGTCAGTGCTACAACACAAAATGATACTATTGCATCATTCTCCTTGACTGGTCCTGAAGTCGATCTAGCTGCTCCTGGAAAGAATATTCGTTCAACCTATTTGACCTTCCTGAGTGACTACAAACAGCTTTCAGGAACGTCAATGGCCGCTCCGCATGTTTCGGGTGCGAGTGCACAGCTTATGGCAAATGGACTGTCACGAGGTGAAACAGTTCAGCAACTTAAAGAGACTGCCGAAGATATCGGTCTTTCAGCGGCTGAAGCTGGTGCAGGACTTCTTGACGTTGCTGCTGCACTTGATCTAACGACTTAACTCCTATCTACCTCGGCAAAGCTGTTGGCATCCCTGGCTTTTTCGTAGTCCAATGGATCGCCCTACTCGCTTCCAAGCGCACGATTCGGGATCGCAGACCCGGGGGAACGCAGAGTACAACGTCATCCGCGTACCGAAGGGGCCAAACCCCCGTATGGAATAAGGGGCTGACCGAGCATGTCCTCTCACCGAGAACGGCCGGAGGGTTCCAGTCGACAGTCATCCGCGGTCGGTAAGTGCGGTCGATACGCGTTGTGTATTTAGTACGCTCGCTGAATGCTATCACCGGATGGGAGTTCGGAAGCGGATTGCCACGCATGGGGCCTCATCCAGTTCACTGGTCACATACTTTCGCAGAACTACGTGTCGTCCGTACCACGACCGTGCCACTTGACGCAGCTGTATCGTCACCTGGTACTATAATCGCAGTGATTTCCTCGTCGGCTACTCCAACTCGCCAAGGTCGCGGTGCCACTCCCGATCGATGAATGATTTGACTACGTATTACTAGTGCTCTTATTATCGTCCCAAGAGTCACTAAAGCTACCACAGCATCGAAATCGTGTCTGTCCGTCTTCGGTTAGAACGAAGCCGTTTGCTTCGTCTCTGAATCCCTCACGTTCGATCTGTCCTCGATTAACTATGCGGCACAGAACGTAATCGGAATGAAATGATTCACAGACGTTAACGATGGCGAATAAACCTACTACTCGAAATTCTTCAGCGAAGGAATCGCAGAACCGCTGGTCGACTAATCCCTTGTCTGTAGGCGATTTAATCGCGTTGTTGAGAAACTCGACATCTTCGTGTTTTCGTTTGCCTCCATCTGATGTTTGAAGTACGATTCACGGTAATGGCTGGCGCATGACTAACAGCCGTGATGCAACGACCGAGTCGTTGAGTCGCGCACGTGCTGAACGTGTCGCGAATCAACTTGGATTCGATGTATCAACAGATGTCCTTGATGAGGCATGCGACGTAGCCACGGCGCTGGTAACAGAGACGGAATCAGCATATGCTCAGGCGCAGACCCAGGATTCGGATGGAGAGCGAGCAAATGATGAGGAAAATGCACTACTCGATGTCTACTCGATACCACGACAGCGGACCACAACGGGGCCGATTGCAGACTACCAGATAGCAGTCAAGGATAATCTCGCCGTACGGGACCTCGAGATGACGTGTGGATCGAAGGCCTTCAGCACTGTGCCATCATTCGACGCGACGGTTGTCGAACGCCTACTCGATGCTGGTAGCGAACTCGTTGGGAAAGCGAACATGGATGCGTTTGCATTCGGCCCAAGCGGGGAATTTTCGGATCATGGCAGGATCGACAATCCCGTCGCATCAGGTCACGTGGTAGGCGGATCGTCGAGTGGGAGCGGAGTAGCCGTAGCAGCCGGCACAGTCGACTTGGCGCTCGGAACCGATACGGGTGGGAGCGTACGGATTCCGGCTGCCTGTCTGGGTCTCGTTGGTGCAAAACCGACGTACGGGCTCGTTCCAAGCGATGGACTTGTCCACTTTGCCCCGTCGCTCGATACTACTGGACCGCTCACACGGGATGTCGAAACGGCAGCAACAGCACTCGGCGTAATCGCCGACCAACAGAAACTGGCCTCGACTCCGTCCCAGGGCGGCGCGTCGCTTACTGCCGCTGTCGATGTATTGAATCAGGACGAGACGCTAACGATTGGATTGTTGGAGCCGTTTTTCGACCGATCACGCAGTGAGGTTTCCTCCCGTGTCCGTGAGGCATCCCAGCAGCTTCCAGCAGATGCGTTCTCGACAAAGTCGGTCTCGGTTTCGAAGGGCTGGATCGAACAGGCGTATCTGCTTGCGGGCAGCACTGAATTCGCGTGGTACCTCAGGCAATCGGGCGTGATTCGTGGTGATACAGCACCGCCCCACGAAGAACTGCGCGCGGCAATTGCATCTGCGAAGACTACTGGGCTCGGTGCACACGTTGCAGAGCGCGTTCTTCCGGCGGCACTGAGTGATACACAGACCGACGGACAGGCGTATGCCGCGGCTCGACGCGAAGCTGCTCGCTTCCAAGGGGAACTCGAGGCAACGTTCGAGGATGTCGATATCCTTGTTACGCCGACGATCCGAACGCTTCCGCCCGAACGTGGCCGTATCAAGACGACGGACGAGATGATGTGGCTGCTCGGAAATACGTCGCCGCTAAACATGACGGGTCATCCCGCAGTGACCGTGCCCGTTGGCACCGCCAAGGGGCGTCCAATCAGCGTACAGGTGGTTGCTCCACAGTTCCATGATGCGCGAGCACTGCACGTCGCAGGAGCGTTCGAGCAACAGTCCGGCGATACGGAGGAAAGCAGATAGGGACGGACGTCATCTGGGACGCCACATCGGTCACTACGCCGGTTTGCATCGTTCAGGAGCCAAGCAAGAACACTGCTACAGTGCTGACACGAGCATGCAAAGAAATCCAGACGATAGTCTGGTTGTTGTCGGTGCGTCGGAACCGTAGATGGGGGTGGTGTCTGCCTAGTCGTACATTACACGGAGAAGCCCATAGAGCGTGGTTAGTGAGAGGACTGTGCCTGCAATCCAGAGTGCTATCATGATATTCATGCTGTTTTCCTTTCGGTTAGTCGTCATCAGTTGGTTGCGTGCCGGTGCTGGCTGGCGACTGGGTCGTCGTCGTTTCGAGTCCGTTCCCCGCCACGTTGGGTTCCTGTTCGGTGGCTGCACTCACAGCCAGCATGACGCCCATCGAGAGAAGGACGGCAGCACTGCCTTGGACGAAAATGCTCTTGATGTTGTAGAGTTGGCTGATAAGGACGTAGCCTCCGACGCCGCTGAACAGCGAGGAAATAGCGCCCTTGCGGGTGACGAAGTCCGGGAGGTAGATGCCGAACAGCACCGGGGCGACGGTTGCGGCGGCGACGCCGCCGATGCCAACCCAAATAAGCTCACCGATGTACTGGGGAGGATTAAGAACGAGGATGTACCCGATTGCGCCTGTAAGGACGATCGTTACTTGTGCGAGGTACTGGGAGACGCGCTCGGCGCGGTCATCGTCCATTTCGATATGATCCTCTGCGACGAGGAATTTGAGGAAGATGTCGTTTGCGACGGCCGTGGAGAGAACGATGTACAGGCCGTCGGTCGTCGAGAGCGCGGCGGACAGGATGACGAGTCCGAGGCTAGCACCGAGAAGCGGTGGGAAGTAGTTCTGCACGTAGAGGAAGATGCTCTGGTCGGCGGCCTCAATACCGGGGTTGAGAACGCGGAAGTAGAACCCGCCGAAGATGATGAGCACGAACGCGGTCATCAGGATGAGGTACGTCCCGATCATCTTCCGCAGGTTCTTCGGGTTGTCGAGGGCGAGAACCTTGTTGAAGAGCTGTGGTTGGGCTGTGAACGCGAATTCAAGGAAGAAGATGGCGGCGATAGCGAGGCCGCTGTAGTAGATGGCCGAATCTTTGTTGACCGGCGTGACAAGACTGGGGTCTTGAGCAGACAGTTCAGCTGTTACATGGCTGAATAGCTGGAGTCCGTTTGCATTGAGCGTCCAGAAGCCAGATACAAAGACAATGATCCCAAGGGCAGCCATCAGGAGAGCTTGGAAGGCGTCAGTGTAGATGTCGGCGTAGGATGCGCCGGCCAGGACGTACAGGGTGACGAGGCCGACGATGAAGGCGAGGCCGGTCTGGTAATCCCAGCCGAGGAGAACCTCGAAAATTTGGGCGCCGGCTGTGAGTTGTGCACCAACGTAGAAGAAGTTGAACATGACGGCGATGGCGACCCCGACGCGCATTATCTGGCTGTCGTAGTAGGCGCCGATCCAGTCAGGGAGCGAGACACTCTCCATGTCGACGTTGATTTCTCGCACTCGCTTTGCGAAAAGGATGAGTGCGAGCGGCGAAGCAAAAATGAGTGCAAGGAAGATCCAGATGTTGGCGTAGCCGAAGTCGTACGACCACGCGAAGTAGCCGACGAACGTAGCCGCACTTGAGAATGTAGCTGCGAATGCAGCTCCGAGAACGTACGGGCCGAGCGTGGCGCCTGCAATCGCAAAGTCGGCCATGTCGTTCGTTTGTTGCCATCCCTTGTAGGCAAGGATGGCGACGACACCGAGGAATATTGCCAGTCCAATAAGAAGGTACGTACCTATTTGTGACATGTAACCATTGATGGTAACTTGAGTTATATAAAGACCCATCCGTACATATCCTTATATCCTGAATTATGTAATAGCATCTGTCCAGCGAGTTCATTGACAGGCAGTTCCTCTTGATCACCTCGAAGCCTGTGATCCTTCTCATTACAAGCAGACACGTACTATAGCAACGGTCACTATCTCTCGCCGTCGGACTCGGCCTCAAATGGGTCCGACGACCATAAGGACCCGAGCGAGTACGATCTCGAAGTCGATCACGAACGGCGCAATTGTCGGCGGCGATGCACCGCGAGCAGGACGAGCGGAACATCAACCGCATTGTCAAGCGACTCCAAAAAACGGCCTTGAGCCACTGTACTCCGTCCTGGACGCTGGCTGTGGGTATGGAACCGTCACCCAGTCGCGCTTCGGCAATGACGACCGGTTCGAAGTCGTTACAATTGATGAGGCTGAGGATGTTTTAGAGATCGCGAAAGACCGGTATTCAGCGCCGAATATTGAGTACCGCTGGTTGGCCGTGAACAACCTCGGTAAGGCCAATCTTGGGACATTCGATATCGTGTTCGCCAGCTATCTCTTCCACCATATTGCGAATCAGGAGTCGGTGCTCTCGCTACTCTGGGAGCACGTTCGCGACGACGGTGTGCTGGCGGTTCGAAGCTGTGAGGACGGCCAGCACATGCACTATCCGCCGGAGGATGAGATGGATTGGATCGTCGAAAGGACCGATGAGATCCCCGGCAGAAGTGATCGAACGCACGGGCGACGACTCCCAACTCATCTAAAACGGCTCTCGCCACCGCCCGAAGACGTGTGGCTAGATTTGAAAAACTATCATACGTCGGGCGAGACAGTGGCGAGCGCCACGACTACTGGGACGTTTTCCACTCCAACCGACTCCACTACGCGAAGGTCCGTGCAGAACGCGATGACGCAACCCGAGAAGACAAACAGCTGTACGAGACGATGTCCGACCGGATGGACCGACTCGAAGACAAAGTCATCGGAAACGAACACGTGTTTGACGTCAAAAGCGTCCCCCTTGCAGTCGCAGCGAAATAGATGGGAAAAATCGGTCCGAATTTTTCGTGCTTCCCTATGACTATCGGCCAATTTCGCAGAACACGCTCATCGCGAGTTTTGAAGACATGTTCACCGATCGGATTAACGTGGTAACGCCGGAGATGTGATTAGGAGATGACGGACTATAATCTTATCGAGGCATATACGCCACTAGGGTTAGCACCTTGTACCAACCTAAATATATTGTAAATATAATTTTGCTTATTACAATTCGTGGCGACTAGTCTCGTTATATTCCTGCTAGGTTTTTCCAGCGAGTCCGGCCAACTTGCGATTCAATACTGACGCGAACATCTCGTCGTAGCGGACCAACCGATGAATCGACAGGTAGTCGGCGTAAGTAAGCGCGACGTCGTTCACTGAAATAGGTATAGGAACCTCGTCTCTTTCGCTCCTCTCTGGAAAGGATACCAGCTGTAACCGTTCCTCGTCCTTCACCTTGACCCTAACTTATTTGTTATCGTAGTGTTATCGATGGGCTATGTTAACATGGGCAAAGCTCCTCATGTTTTTCGGCGCAAACGTAGTGGTATGGCTCGGAACCGCGTTACTGTACGTTCATTATTTCCACGAATCAGACGAGACGATTCTTGGAAACGCACAAGGGACGACTCGCTCCGAGGACGGTGTTGACCGTGGTTAGCGCGATCATCTACGCGGAATTCATCATTTACCTTCTCGTACTCCTTGCGATTGGCGTCTATGGTGGCCGATTAACTGAAACGGCATCTGACTATCTGCTTGGTGGCCGGAAACTGAACGTCGTCACCGCTGCTCTTAGCGAACAAGCCAGTTTGTGGAGCGGCTGGTTGGTAGTCGGATTTCCTGCGCTGATATACGCGAACGGAGTATCGTCGCTCTGGTGGATGGTCTGGCAAATTCCATTAGGAATCGTCACCTGGGGACTTCTTGCGAAGCGAATTGGCCGCTACTCACGTCTTTTAGATTCACTGACTATTCCTGGATTTCTCTCGGCAAGACATAGTGATTCCCGCAACTTGATCCGACTGACAAGTACGCTTGTTATCGGCATTTTCATGACTGGCTACATAGCAGGCCAGCTGCTCGCTGGTGCCAGCGCAATCGCCGTTGGATTTGACCTCTCCTACGACCTCGGGTTTTTCATCGCTCTCAGTGTTGTCGTTGTCTATACCGTCATGGGTGGATTCACAGCATCGTCGTTCACGGACGTTCTCCAAGCTATCCTGATGACAGCGTTCGCAATTATCGTCCCCATCGCTGTGATACTCACAGTCGGTGGCCCGAATGAGCTTATGACGCAGTTCAACAATGCTGCAACCCCCGAGATGACTTCCTTCACTGGTGGACGGACACCATACGAATTCCTGATCTTCTCTACAATCGCCGTTATCGCTCTCGGCGGGCTCGGCCAGCCTCATGGTGTAATCCGCTACATGGGGATGGAACGACCGTCAAAAGCCGGCTTCTCGATGGTCGTCGCGATCGTCTTCATGCTTGTCGCCTTAATCGGTATTCCCGTAATTTCGCTGGGTGCCGTCGTCATGCTTCCTGGCATCGAGAATCAGGACTTAGTCGCGCCAATGATGATCCTCGAAACACTGCCACCGTGGCTTGCCGGGTTCCTTCTTGCAGGAAGCGTCGCTGCTATCATGAGCACAGCTGACTCGCAGCTATTAGTCGCGGGCAGTGCCTTTGGCGAAGACGTCTACAACGGTGTCGTCAACAACGACGCCAGCGATCGGGAAATCCTGATAGCAAACCGAGTGTCCGTTATTGCTCTTGGCGTTCTCGCCGGTGTCTGGGCATACACAACGCCTGGGTCAGTTCATACCACGATCCTGTTCGCGTGGGCTGGGCTTGGAGCAGGACTGGGTCCCGCCCTCCTCACATCCGTCTATTGGAAGAAAACTACTGGAGCCGGTGTCATCGCTGGAATGGTGACGGGTCTCGTCACAACCGTCGTCTGGAATCAGCTTTCCGGTGGTCCGTTTATGCTATTCGACGTTTACGAGCTGCTCCCTGCATTCACCCTCGCATTGCTAGCGATCATTCTTGTTAGCCTCTTCACCGGCCCGCCAAAACGCCGTGAAGGAGTCATTGAAGACGAGCTCAACGAAATCGCGAAACCACTACAGGAGGAAATTCATCTCGCTCGAGGCCGCCAAGCTTCATCTGAGTCGGTCTCGTCGACGATGGACACAGAGACGTTAGTTGCTGCAACAGACGAAGAAATCGCGTCAACCTACCTTTCAAAGACTAAGTTAGCTGATCTTTCCACTGTCGAGTAGTTTCTCAGTTCACTGAAGAGACATTGCTTTCTTCTGTGACTTCGTCTACCTGGACGTCACGAGCAGTGACTTCCCCCGTTATTGTGTCAACTAGCGTCACGCTGGTTGATGCCAAGGAGGGAACAAGCCAGAATAACTTGAACGCTTGATTGTCCTGGCTAATACTGATCTCAGGGGTGCTGAATGTTTTATACCAGCTATTGACTCGTCGACGGACTTGCGCGTGGGCTTTATCTGCTGCTGTTGCTCTATCTACCCGGGGATTCAGGAGGGATTCCTGTGAGAAAGATCGAGACTCCAACGTTGGATACACGTCGTTTTTCATTGTTGTCCCAGTCAAAAGATCGACTGTAACAGACATTGTCGTCTCCCGATTTTCGAGCACCTTGCGATCGATCTCAACGTGGAACTCAAACAGGTGTTTCGGGAATCCAAGAACCCGAACTGACTCGTTGTCCGCTGCAAACTCGTTGTCTTCAAGAGCTTGATCGACAGCATAGTTCGGTTCGATAACAGGAACGTCTGTCATAGCTCTCTGTTCACCTGAATCGCTTAGATATCGTCAGCAGTTCTGCCATGCCCGTAATCAGATTCTTCAAACCGATCAAGAGAGAAGAAACCTGCATCCACCATGTCCGTCGTCCCCTCCACCACGAGGTCAGTCATGATCCTACCGACTGCAGGCCCATGCTTGAACCCATGGCCTGAAAACCCACAGGCAAAATAGCATCCCTCTGGCCCTGCCTGATCAAGAATAAAGTCATGATCCGGAGTCGAAGAATATACGCCACAGTACTGTCCACGTAGCCCAGCATCGCCTAATGTTGGAATCATGCCGGAAAGATGCTCCGTCAACTCAAGAATCATCTCCTCATCTGGATTGTTATCATAGCGATCCGGGTTCACCTCTTCGTCTGTATGATGAGTGGCAACCAGGATACCATCTCCAAAGTCCGGACGAATATACCAATCACCACCCGGTTGCGCCGTCGTCGGCAACAATGACGGATACTCATCTTTGTACCCCTCCGGCGGCTCAAGAATCAAGACCTGCTCACGCGTCGTCGTAATCGGAATATCAACGCCCACCTTCTCCGCTAGCCTCGGTGTCCACGGCCCCGCAGCAACGACAACAGTCTCACAGTCGACATTCCCAGCCTCGGTCTTCACACCAACCACAGAATCCTCTTCAACAATAAGCGTCTCAGCGCCGACTCCTGTTACTACTGTCGCGCCATTCTGTTGTGCTGCTCTAGCGAAGCCATTGGCAGCATCAGCCCCATCAGAGAAGCCTGCTGTATCGTCCGAAATCCCGAAGTCGAAGGACTCAACGTCCTCAATCATCGGATACTGGTCCGATAGTTCATCACTCTCGAATCTAGTGGTCGGAATATCGAGAGACCGAAGCGTATCGTAGCCTGCCTCGGCATACTCGCCTGGCTCTGTCTGTTCTTGTCCAAATCGCACTAGCGGATTATCGACATGAGCAATCACCTCTCCTGTTTCTTCCTCGAAATCCCGGTAGAACTGGTGGCTCCACCACGCCATCTTACTGTAGATTGCTTGGTCGCCGTAGTGATGGCGTAGAATAGCCGACGAATTACCTGTCGACCCAGTCGCAATCCCATCTTTTTCTATGAGTGTCACATCAAGATCCGTCTGGGCCGACAAAAAGAATGCCGTACTTGCTCCCATTATTCCGCCTCCAATAACGACCACATCAGAAGCGTTTGGTAGAGTTACTCTATCAGGCATACCACCACCATCGCATAGCTATTTCATTAATCCTTGGATGATGGTAAGATCCCTCCCGGCGAACAATACAACCACGAAGGGTGATCTCGTCGTCCAACTCACGCCGACACCACCCCTCGGGGCGGGGGTGGAACTCCCCGCTGACCATGCTCGTCTGCGGTAACACCGGTTGAAACCACATACTGATTTCTATGTATATAAATTTAATATAACTGTCTATACGAGCAACCTTTATACGGCTCGTGACTCTAGATGTCCGTACGACAGCCGTTGGAGTGAGGGACGACTAGAGGGAGTCCGGAACGGCACTCTCTGTCCGCTTTGCGTGTGGTTTCTCGTTCTGCGTGCAATCGACGACTAGCTGGCGTAAGCGTCTCGTGTTGTTTCCACCGGCCCCATGGATGGTTGCAGAGTGTGGACGAGAACAACTGCGGTGATTGTGATATCACTCGCGACCGGGGGTGTCTTGGGGTGGTGAGCGTCGGTTTCACTGGACACTCGGTGTCTAAACCGTGGCGACACTCAGCGAGTGATATCACTCTCATTGGTCGCCCGTCAGGTACTGTGTCCTGTGGTGGTCCATCGTGTTGTACAACAGTGCTGGTCGCGATTCGAAGCTCGCAACCGTTAGCAGTACCGTCACAGCGATGGCTATCGGTCACGGCTCACCATCTATCTGCGTTGATCGCAGTATCGTGGCTCTTAAACGATGACCAGTTGCGCAAGCACGATTACTGTCAGGGCGAGACAGAGGACCGCTATCGTGTATACGAACGGCCCGTAGGTTGCTGGGTTGTCTTCTTCTACCGCTGGCCGACGGAGCCGCTCAAGACCAGTTCCAAGAAACGGCAGCGCAACGCCAACCCGCACAAAACTCACGATGTCGAGTTGCACGTGATAGACGAACAGCGACTGCACTAGCAAGAGCACGCCACTATACACGAAACACAGCGTCACAAACCGTGCTGGACGCATCTCGACCGTAGTACTCTTCCGACTGATATGTGGCTGCCGGTGCCGGAGCAGTGTAGAGAGTCGCTTCCGGCAAGCTGATGGGCCGCATGGGCGAGCACCGTTGCTACTGGGTGTGGACACGGCTGGTGGCTGTCGGCGATGGCGGTGATGTCTGTGTCGTCACGGCGATCGACGGTGGCGGTGGTTCCGTCTGCCTGGTGATTTGCCCTGGCCCCACTGCTGGAAACGCTATGTCGCTCTGTTCTCCCATTCGTCGCTGATATCGGCAGCGGACGATATTTCGGCATTGTAGACGTCTGTGAGGTATTCAAGTCCGCGTTCGTGATCGTCTTCCGAGAATGCGTCCACACAATCTTCGGGGACTACGATATCGTAGCCATGAAAGAACGCGCTAGCGGACGTATGGCGGACGCACATGTTTGTATGTAGGCCTGTCACAATAATCCGGTCAACGCCTAGGCTACGTAGGTGGTGGTCGAGTCCCGTCTCGTGGAATCCGTCGTAAAACCGTTTTGCGAACACGTCGTCTACTTCAGTCGGTGTTAGATCTGGAATCACGTCTGCTCCTTCTGTTCCCTGCATCGCATGTTCACCCCATACTTCGAGTTCGAGATCTTCCGGCCGGTGGGCATCGTTGACGTAGATGACGCGAATCCCATGCTCACGGGCTGCCGGAAGTAATTCGTCTCGAAGGGACGGGATGATTCGTTGCGCACGTTCGGCGGCGATCGTTCCCGTCACGAAGTCATTCACCATATCCAGTACAATCACTGCGTCACGCATAGAAAGGAGTACGAGGCCAATAAATATGAACTAGCTGAAAAATATACTAGCGCACTGACGATGCCGCACCCACTCCGCGAATTGGACTCGTATATTCTCATTGCTCATCAATGATGCCGCGTCACGTAGGCGAGCGCTGCCGCTACTGGCGCAGGGACGACCATCGCTGGCGTGGCTGGCTGCTATTCGTTCGTGATGACGGCCACGTACTCGTCGTCAAGCCGGTTAATGAGGTCGGCCGTCACATCCGCCGGCAGCTTGTCGACTGCTTCAAGGGCGTCGTGGAGGTCGGCATGCAGCGCATCGAACGCCGTTGTGTCCTCATTGTTGGCTTGGTCGAGTTCGTCGTCGCCACGCCGGAGTTCGGTGACGTAGGTGCGGCCGGCGTGCTTTGCCCGGGCGATGTCTTCGAGCCACCGGACGAGATCGCGGTACCAGTCGTCTCGTAGTTCATCGTCCGAAGCGTTTGTGTCGTCGCTGGCTGGCTTCCAGGCATCGAAGTTGGTGATAGTGTCGGCACGCTCGGCGACAGACTGTGCCGTGTCTAACGCCCAGGCGGCCGGCGAATACTCGCGGGAACATGAACTCGAGGCTGGAGAGAATGTCGTTGATCGTGATGACGAATATCTCATCAGTAAGAAGTGGCTAGTTGACACCGCTCAAAGTATCGGCTTCGACATGGTGCTCGCAGAGCCAGTAAATGCAATCGGCGACGGAATTGTCCTCCTCCGCAAGTAATCTATGTACTCCGTCGTCTGAATTTCGTACTATGGCTGACGACCATCCGTTGACCGCGCAAAACGTCCATCACGTTGGCATCACCGTCCCTGATCTCGACGATGCAGTCGAGTTTTTCGTTGATGCTATCGGCTGTGACGAACTCTATCGGAAAGGCCCATTCGGTGATTCTGAGGGGCGTACCATGGAACGACGGCTCGACGTGCATCCCGATGCGACCGCCTCACTTGCAATGCTGCGCTGCGGCCCGACAATGAATCTCGAGCTATTCGAGTGGGACGCCCCCGATCAAGACGAAACAGCACCGGACAACTCCGATGTTGGCGCGACGCATCTCGCTCTCCAGGTCGACGATATCGACACGGCGACAGACGGGTTGGCCAGCCGTGACGACGTCACGATGCTGGACGAGCCCCAGACAAACGAGGACGGGCCGACAGCGGGCTTGACCTATGTGTATTGTCGCGTGGAGTGGGGGCCTCTATCTCGAACTCCTCGAAACACCTGAAGAAATGCCGTACGCTGACGACACTGACGAACACCTGTACGGGCCCGCGCCCTCTTGGTCACACCGCCCCGAGCACTCGGACTGATAAAATCAGCACCATTTAGACGTCTTCGAGTGCTTGACTCTGGTAATGAGCGGTCCAGACGAGGAATTCGAGTATCTCGCTGTCGCTGACATCCTCACGATTCACGAGGTCATTGTCGAAACGAATGCCGAGACAGAACCCGGTGTTTCGGCAGCCGGAGACGTTGAGTATGCTGTCGAGTATGTCTGCGAAGGCCACTTCGACCAGAAACCAGAGACGCTCCACGAGAAAGCGTTCCAGCTGATGCGACTTCTCGTCGCGAACCATCCGTTCGTCGACGGCAACAAACGGACCGCACTTGCGTCCGCGGTCTCATTTTACGCGTTGAACGGCTATGACCTGGACTACGGCCCGGAAATCAAAGACATCCTCAAACGACTTGCCACAGACGAGACCGCCGTCGCAGAATCAGACGTTCTCAAGTACCTCAGGGAAACGACGACAGAGCTTCCCGATGAATATGACGCGACGTACCAGCTATGGCTTGACCGCATCGGCAGCGGGCTCTCCAAGTCTGAGAACAGCGAGCAGAACGATTATGAGCGTAGCGAGCCAACAGAGAACAACAATGGCAACTGACGATTCCCCCGAGGCGGCTGCTGACCTCTCCCCGGAGGAGGCTCGACAGCAGCTCATCCGCCTTATCACGCGTCAGGACATCGACGAGCACAGCGAGATATACGACGATCTGGCCCGCGAATAGCAACCTTCTCACGCCGGCTCTGTCAAAATCTTCGATATTCGTCCCGTTTCAGTATTGTTTACTGCTGATTCTAGCCAAGGCTCACGTATCGGTCGTTTCCCACAGTAGTGACCCACCAATTTTGCGGCCTGTAACGCGGTCTTCATTTTCGAGGCGTTTCAGACGTCGGTAGGCGGTCGGCTGTTTGTAGTCGAACGCATCCGCGACGTCGACCGTTCCCGCGCCGTTCTGATTATCGAGGAAGGCGAGAATTTCGTCGTCGGAGACGCTTTCGGTGTATTGGCCACT